>JAFWKC010000111.1 GCA_017514345.1 Eubacterium sp. | reverse complement strand
TAATGCTGTCATCATATGCAGATACGGTTTATGATGTGATAGAAAAAGTTGAGGAATTGGGATATAAAGAATATTCATTTTATACGAGCTCCGATTTTTACAATTCAAAGCTTTCTGTTTATTTGAGATACTATTATTATGACGAAAAAGAGTTTATTAGTTTTAAAGACGAGCTGTTAAGCAGATACAATAACGAAGAAATCGAATCAATTACAACAGACAATAGCATTTCAATTGTTTCAGGTGATTCACTTAAAGGGGATTGTTGCATCTATTATGCAGGTGGTTCTGATAAACGCAACACAGACGGCTATAAAACTGTTACAGTTGATGAGTGGATAATTGCATATAAGTAAACGAAAAAGAGGACAGCTTCGGCTGTCCTCTTAGTTAGTTAAATTGTATTGCTCTTATTTAGAAGCGATAGCAGCCTGTGAGTGAATTGCGCATAGCGCAAGAGACCGTTGCTCCAAATCTTTGATTTGGGAAAAACAGTCCAGTGGACTGTTTTGTAGCAACTTGGGCACTTGGCTGCTGCTCAGGCAAAAAAAGAGGACAGCCGAAACTGTCCTCAATTCTTTATTGTGTTATGCTTACCTTATTTAGATGCGATAGCAGCCTGTGCAGCAGCAAGACGTGCAATCGGAACTCTGAATGGTGAGCATGATACGTAGTCAAGACCAATCTTGTGGCAGAATTCTACTGAGCTTGGGTCGCCGCCGTGCTCACCGCAGATACCGCAGTGAAGTGAAGGACGGGTAGCCTTACCGTTTTTAACTGCCATTTCCATAAGCTGTCCAACACCTGTCTGGTCGAGCTTAGCAAACGGATCGTTCTCGAAAATCTTTGCGTCATAGTAAGCGTCAAGGAACTTACCTGCGTCGTCACGGCTGAAGCCGAAGGTCATCTGAGTAAGGTCGTTAGTACCGAAGCAGAAGAACTCAGCTTCCTTAGCGATGTCGCCTGCTGTAAGAGCAGCACGAGGAATCTCAATCATTGTACCAACTTCGTACTTCATATCTGAGCCTGCAGCAGCGATTTCCTCGTCAGCAATTGCAACAACGATATCCTTAACATACTTGAGCTCCTTAGTGTCACATGAAAGAGGAATCATAATCTCGGGAACCATATCCCAGTCAGGATGAGCCTTCTTAACATTGATAGCGGCACGGATGACAGCTCTTGTCTGCATCTTTGCGATTTCTGGATATGTTACTGCAAGACGAAGTCCGCGGTGACCCATCATTGGGTTGAACTCGTGAAGTGAAGCGATGATTGCCTTGATGTCTTCAACGCTCTTGTTCTTAGCCTTAGCGAGCTTTTCGATATCTGCCTCCTCGGTTGGTACGAACTCGTGAAGCGGCGGGTCAAGGAAACGGATTGTTACAGGGCAGCCCTCAAGTGCTTCGTAAAGCTGCTCGAAGTCGTTCTGCTGATAAGGAAGAATCTTTTCAAGTGCAGCTTCTCTGTCCTCAACCTTTGTTGAGCAGATCATCTCACGGAATGCAGCGATTCTGTCCTCTTCGAAGAACATATGCTCTGTACGGCAAAGACCGATACCCTCAGCGCCGAGCTCTCTTGCTCTCTTAGCGTCAGCAGGTGTGTCAGCGTTTGTGCGAACCTTGAGCGTTCTGTACTTGTCAGCCCAGCCCATAATTCTGCCGAATGTGCCAGCAATCTCTGCGTCCTTAGTTTCGATAATACCGTCGTAGATGTTACCAGTTGAACCATCGATTGAAATATAGTCGCCCTCGTGGAAGTCCTTTCCAGCAAGAGTAAATACCTTGTTGTCCTCGTCCATAACGATGTCTGAGCAACCAGATACGCAGCAAGTACCCATACCACGTGCAACAACGGCAGCGTGTGAAGTCATACCGCCGCGAACTGTGAGGATACCCTGTGAAGCCTTCATACCTGTGATGTCCTCTGGTGAGGTTTCAAGACGAACAAGCACAACCTTTTCGCCTCTGTTGTTCCACTCTTCAGCATCCTCTGCAGTAAATACAACCTTACCGCAAGCAGCGCCAGGAGAAGCGCCAAGACCCTTGCCGATAGGAGTAGCAGCCTTAAGAGCTGCAGCGTCGAACTGCGGGTGAAGAAGTGTATCAAGGTTACGTGGGTCGATCATTGCAACAGCCTCTTCCTCGCTTCTCATACCCTCATCAACGAGGTCGCAAGCGATCTGAAGAGCAGCCTGAGCAGTTCTCTTACCGTTTCTTGTCTGGAGCATAAAGAGCTTGCCGTGCTCAACGGTGAACTCCATATCCTGCATATCTCTGTAGTGGTTTTCAAGGATTGAGCATACCTTTGTGAACTCAGCGAAAGCTTCGGGGAACTTCTGCTCCATCTCGCTGATGTGCATAGGAGTACGAACACCTGCTACAACGTCCTCGCCCTGTGCGTTTGTAAGGAACTCACCGAAGAGGCCCTTTGCGCCTGTTGCAGGGTCACGTGTAAATGCAACGCCAGTACCGCAATCGTCACCCATATTACCGAATGCCATTGCCTGTACGTTTACTGCAGTACCCCATGAATAAGGAATATCGTTATCACGACGGTATACGTTTGCACGAGGGTTGTCCCAGGAACGGAATACAGCCTTAACTGCACCCATAAGCTGCTCCTTAGGATCAGTCGGGAAGTCCTCGCCGATCTTCTCTTTGTATTCAGCCTTGAACTGCTCTGCGAGCTCCTTAAGGTCTTCGGCAGTAAGGTCAACGTCCTGAGTTACGCCTCTGTCCTCTTTCATCTCGTCGATAAGCTGCTCAAAGTATTTCTTACCAACTTCCATAACTACGTCAGAATACATCTGGATGAATCTTCTGTAGCAGTCATAAGCCCAACGCGGGTTGCCTGACTTTTCAGCCATAACCTCAACAACTTCCTCGTTAAGACCGAGGTTGAGGATTGTATCCATCATACCTGGCATTGAAGCACGTGCGCCAGAACGAACTGATACGAGAAGCGGATTCTCCTTATCGCCGAACTTTTTGCCGTTGATTTCTTCCATCTTAACGATGTACTCTTCAATCTCTGCCATAATTTCAGGATTAATCTGTCTGCCGTCCTCGTAGTACTGAGTACAAGCCTCTGTTGTAATTGTGAAGCCCTGAGGTACAGGAAGACCAATGTTAGTCATCTCAGCAAGGTTTGCACCTTTACCGCCGAGAAGCTCTCTCATGTCTGCGTTACCTTCTGAGAAGAGGTAACAGAATTTCTTAGCCATTGGAAAAACCTCCTAAAATAAATTTGCTAAATTAGCTACATATACTATATAAACAGAAAATAGCCTGTTTACAGTATTTTGCATATTATAATATAACACACAAAAGGGCAAATTACAAACATTTTTTGTTAATTTTAGCAATCTTAATTAAAATATGTTGAAATATTTTTGATTTTGGTGCATAATTATATAAATAATTCGGAGTTCGGAATTCGGAATTACGGAGGTTATAATATGAAATGTGCAATAATTCTTGCAGGTGGCAAGGGTACAAGAATGAAGAGCGAAAAGCCAAAGGTTATGTGCGAGGTGCTTTTTGTTCCAATGATAAAATACGTTATCGACGCTGTAAGAGAAGCAGGCGTTAAGGATATCTGCGTGATTACAGGTTACGAACACGAAACTGTCGAAAAGTATCTTGCGTCGGTTGACAGCGAAATCAAAACTGCTCTGCAGTCGCCTCAGCTCGGTACGGGACACGCCGTTATGCAGGCGAGGGACTTCATCAGCGCACACAAGACGGACGATATTCTTATTCTAAACGGCGACGGTCCGCTTATGGACAGCTACACCGTAAACAAGGCATATAATTATCACAAGAGCAACAACAACGGCATTACGCTTGTCAGCGCAGTTGTTGACGACACGCACGGTATCGGTCATATCAAGCGCGACAAGAACGGCACGCTTCTCAGAATTGTTGAGGACAAGGACGCTACCGACGAGGAAAAGCAGATTATGGAGGCAAACTCGGGAACGTACTGGTTCAAGGGCTCGAGCCTGCTTTATGCGATTGACAATATCACAAACGATAACGCGCAGAAGGAATACTATCTCACCGACGCGCTTGAGCTTCTCATCAGGAAGGGCGAAAACAAGGGCGCGTTTATAGCTGAAAACAGCGAGGTTATCCTCGGCGCAAACGACCGCGTTCAGCTCAACGACCTTAACACAATTATGCGCCGCAACATTAATAACGCGCATATGCTCAGCGGCATTGACATTCCCTGCACAGACGGCGTTATGATAGGCAAAAACGTAAAAATCGGCAACTCAACCCAGATTTTACCGAATACTATTATTATAGGCGATACTGAAATCGGCGAAAACTGCGTTATCGGTCCGAACACTTATATCAACAACGGCAAAATCGGCAACGAGGTTATTCTTGATAACTGCAAGATACTCGACTCAACGGTTGAGGACGGCGTTGACTGCGGCCCGTTCGTAAAGGTAAGGGCAAATTCCGTACTCAAAAAGGGCGTTCACGTCGGAAATTTTGTTGAAATTAAGAATTCCATAGTCGGCGAGGGCACAAAGTCGGCGCACCTTACGTATATCGGCGACAGCGACGTCGGCGCAGGCGTTAATTTCGGCTGCGGCACGGTTACCTGCAACTACGACGGCAAGAACAAGACGCGCTGCAAAATCGGCGACGGTGCGTTCATCGGCTGTAACACAAACCTGATTGCTCCCGTTGAAGTCGGCGACAAGGCGTACATCGCGGCAGGCTCGACAATTACGGACAATATTCCTGACGAGGCGCTTTCAATCGCGCGTTCAAAGCAGGTCAACAAGGAAGGCTGGGTTAGAAAAAAGAAGCCGTACAAAAACCAGTAATTAATAAGCTTAGAAGTGTAAAAGTATGAAGAAAAGATTTTGTATAATTTTATCGGCGATTATCGTTATCAGCGCGCTTGCGTCCTGCGCTGCAAAGCCTGAGCAGGAAACGACAAAGCCGACGGAAACGACTACTACGACTACCACCGAAACGACGACGGTTACGACGACCGAGGACGAGAACACGACCTTCCCCGAAACCTCAACGCGAAAAATTCACAAGGGACTTTCAAAGGACAAAAACGGCGAATATCCCTACAAAATCGCGACGTATACCACGCACTACAACTCGGGCGACACGACGAGGACGACTAACCTGAAAAACGCCGTTTCAAAGGTTAACAATATCGTCGTTCCAGACGGTCAGGTGTTCAGCTTTAACCAGACTGTCGGCAAGCGTACCGTTACTGCGGGATACGAAACTGCGAAAATCGTCCGTGACGGCGAATTCGTTGACGGTCTTGGAGGCGGCGTTTGCCAGGTCAGCTCGACGATATTTGAAACCGTGCTTCGCGCAAACGCTGAGATTGTCGTTCGTCATCCTCACACGCTTAAGGTTAGTTACGTTCCGCTCGGCGGCGACGCTACGGTTCAGTGGAATACGCAGGATTTTCAGTGGAAAAACACTATCGGCTGTGACGTAAAAATCAAAATGCACTGCGAAAGCGGCAGCCTTACCTGCTCGATTTACGCAAAGAATGACGTTGACGTCGGCGACGTAAAGATTAATATTACAAGCAGCGGCGGCTCATACGTGCTTACGCGTACGGTTAACGGCAAGCAGAATTACCGCACCGTCAGCAAATACAAGGAGCAGAAATCGACGACAAAAGCCACGACGAAAAAGTCAAGCAAGAAAACGACGAAGAAAACAACAAAGAAAAAGTCAACTAAGAAAAAGAAAAGCTAAGTAAAACGGACTGTCGGATTGACAGTCCGTTTTCAGTTAGCCGTAAGCCGTATGCAGTACCATATAATTCCGAATTAATAGATATTGTATCAGATGTATCAGACTAAAATAGTATTTTTCTATAGGAAAGTTAATTTTAAAAAAATATACTTTTTGCTTGATACATCTGATACATTTTAATTTTAGTAGCGTGCAGTTATTTGTTTCTGAGCTTTGCCGTTGCTTCGCAGCAGCACGCCATCATTCTGCCGATGCCCTTGCTGGACGGTTCAAAATCGTATGCCATATCGGGGTTTACGCCTATCGTGTCGGCAACCTCGGCGGTGTCGATATTTGCGCCGAAGAACAGAAAATCCCAGTTGTATTTTTCCGTCTGGTGTTCAATCATATCCTTGACCTTTTTCTGGGTAAATTCCTTGCTGGCGTTTTCGTAGCCGTCGGTTGTGATGATGAAAATTACCTTTTCGGGTCTTTCGCTTTCGGGCGTTTTTGACAGCCTGTGTCCGACGTCGAGAATTGTTTTGCCTACGGCGTCATACAGCGCCGTCATACCGCGCACGTAGTATTTTTCGTGGTCAAGGTATGCGTCGTCAAGCTGTGCGCCGTTAAAGAGCAGCTCGTATTTGTCGTCGAAAAGCACGGTTGTGATTATCGTTTTGCCGTCAGCCTTTTTCTGCTCGTCAAGATACGAATTGTAAGCTCCGATTGTGTCGCCCGTAAGGTGTCTCATTGAGCCTGAACGGTCAAGCACGTAAATAATTTCGGTTAATCCTTTTTTCATTTTTTTCATCCTTTCTTTTTTGAGGGCGTTTGTTGTTTTTGTTCCCTCGTTGTGATACAATAATAACAAAGTTTACGAAAGGAATGGTCACCTTCAATGCGACATTTTAAAAGGCTTTCAGAGGAATTTTTAACCGACATAAAAGTTTATATCGATAGATACACTACGCCGATTATCGAGGAGAAGCCAGAAGCAGTATGCCAAGAAAACGAAATGCCGCCCGAAGCTTTTGCCAAGACGACAGTTTGCTACAGCCCGTCGCCGTCAAAGCGAGCTCCGAAATCCACGGGCAAGTCGAAAGCGTATACCGCTCTGGGCGATACGGCAGCTATTTTGCTACCCGAAAAACAGCCGACCTTTCAGCAAAACCTGTTCAGGCTGATTGATATGAGCGGAAAAAAGGACAGCGCCGTTTACCGCAGGGCTGATATTGACAGACGGCTGTTTTCAAAAATACGCGCTGACGTAAACTATCACCCGTCAAAAAGCACGGCAGTCAAGCTGTGCCTTGCGCTCGCGCTTGATATTAGCGAAACGGAGCGACTGCTCGAAACGGCAGGCTACTGCCTTTCGCTGTCCGATACGTCAGACCTCGTTATACGTTACTGCATTGAGCACAAAACGTACAGTCTTATCGAGGTTAACGAGGCTCTCGACTACTTCGGGCAGGACGTTTTATAATAAAAACTGTCATTTAATGATAATCATTGACTATTAATAAAAATAATAGTATAATAACCCTAACTATAACGGAGGTATTATATATGAAAAATACAGAAAAATCGCTTGAGCAGATTGTGGCGCTTTGCAAGGGCAGAGGCTTTGTTTATCCAGGCTCGGAAATTTACGGCGGCCTTGCAAACACCTGGGACTACGGTCCGCTCGGCGTTGAGCTTAAAACTAACATCAAGTCTGCGTGGCGCAGAAAGTTTATTCAGGAAAACAAGTACAACGTCGGACTTGATTCTGCAATTCTTATGAACCCGCAGACCTGGATTGCTTCGGGACATCTCGGCGGCTTTTCAGACCCGCTTATGGACTGCTGCGAGTGCAAAACTCGTCACCGTGCCGACGACCTTATCGAAAACTTCGACGGCACAAGCGTTGCTGGCTGGTCAAACGAGGAAATGAGCGACTATATCAAGGAGCATAATATTCCCTGCCCGAACTGCGGCAAGACGAACTTTACCGATATCCGCCAGTTCAACCTTATGTTCAAGACCTTCCAGGGCGTTACCGAGGACACGAAGGACGAAATTTATCTCCGTCCCGAAACGGCGCAGGGCATTTTTGTAAACTTTGCTAACATTCAGCGCACAACGAGAAAAAAGATTCCGTTCGGCGTTGCTCAGATAGGCAAATCCTTCCGTAACGAAATCACTCCAGGTAAGTTCATTTTCCGCGTTCGCGAGTTTGAGCAGATGGAGCTTGAATTCTTCTGCGAGCCAGATACGGACCTCGAATGGTTCGCTTACTGGAGAGGCTTCTGCCGCGACTGGCTTTACTCTCTCGGCATCAGCGAGGAAAATCTCCGCCTTCGCGACCACGACCCAGAGGAGCTTTCCTTCTATTCAAAGGCGACGACCGACTTTGAGTATATGTTCCCGTTCGGTTGGGGCGAGCTTTGGGGTATCGCTGACAGAACTAATTACGACCTTACACAGCACATCAACGTGTCGGGTAAGAATCTTGAATACTTTGACCAGACAACGGGTCAGAAATACATCCCTTACGTTATCGAGCCGTCGCTCGGCGTTGAGCGTCTTTTCCTCGCAGTGCTTTGCGAAGCGTACGACGAAGAGGTTATCGATGCAGAAAAGAACGATACGCGCGTTGTTATGCACTTCCACCCAGCTCTCGCGCCGTTCAAGGCTGCCGTGCTTCCGCTTTCTAAGAAGCTCGGCGAGCAGGCAGAAGAGGTGTTCGCGTCGCTTTCTAAGAAATTCAACGTTGATTACGACGACGCTGGCTCAATCGGCAAGCGTTATCGCCGTCAGGATGAAATCGGCACGCCGTTTTGTATCACTTACGACTTCGAGTCGGTTGAGGACGGCTGCGTAACGGTACGCGACCGCGATACTATGGAACAGGTAAGACTTCCGATTTCCGAAATAGAAAGCTTTATTGCAGAAAAAATTGATTTTTAATTAAAAACAGAGGTGATTTTAATGAAAATTAACAGAGCCATTGTTAAACAGCAGGCACAGGATTTAATCAAGGGCAACGTTTTTAAGCTCTTTTTGATTACTATTATTATCGGACTTCTGACAGGCGGCGGAATGTCGTTTTCTTCAGGAAATTTTGACGATATATTTGATAAGTTTGACGACAAATCGTATTCACAGAAGTCAGACGACGGAAGCGAATTCGGCGGCTTCGGCGATTTTACAGACCCGTTCGAGGGCTTTGACGGAACTGGTATGGCAACTGTAAACAAGCTTGCTATGGGCGCTGCTGGTCTTGGCGCAATCGCCGCCTTCGGCGCTCTGCTTTCGGGCGCGCTGTCGCTTGTGCTCGGTCCTCTCAGGATAATGCTCGCTGGACTTTACTGGCAGTTTATACGCGGAAATAATATGGACTTTGGAAACGGTCTTGGATATATTTTCAAGAACACGTTTGACAAAAATTATTTGAACAAGTTTCTGCTTAATCTTCTTCAGGGAATTCTTCTTGCGCTTCTGTACTGTCTGTTCATTATTCCAGGTGTGATTTTCACGTACAAATGGTACTTCACGTCATATATTATGGCAGAAAATCCAGAGCTTTCGTTTGATGAAGCTATGAACCTTTCAAAGAAGATGACAAATAACCACAAGGGCGAGCTTTTCGTTATGGACCTCAGCTTTATTCCGTGGTATCTGCTTATGCTTCCTACGCTCGGTATTGTTGGAATTTACGTTGCTCCTTACGTTCAGACAACAAGGGCGCTCTATTATGAAAACTTCAAAATCAGAGCTTTTCAGGAGAACGCAATCACTCAGTACGACTTTATACCGAACAAGCAGAAGCTTGCTTCGGGTATGCAGACGCCAAATCCGCAGGCACCTCAGATGAATAGCTTTGCACCTCAGCAGAACACGTATTATGCACCTGCACAGCCACAGCAGAATACGTATGCCGCTCCCGTTCAGCCGCAGCAGCAAACGTACGTTGCACCTGAGCCACAGCAGAATAACGTATACGAAGCTGAAACGCCGTCGCAGGAGTATTACACGCCAACTCCACCGACAGACGATAATTTCTAACTAAACAAAAAATCACCGCAGAGCAGAGCCCACCTGTACTAAAGGATAATAAGCCTCAATTTTTATTCTTTTGCACAATAACTTCGTTAAAATAAATAACCAAGGCGTCAGCCTTGGTTATTATTTATGCCTTGTTCTTGCACAAAATCATTAAAAATGAGGTGCTAAGCAGTTTAAATCGTTTGATTTTGTTCAGGTTGGTGATTACAAAATTGTTCGCATACTCGCGTATTCGGGCGATTTTTAATCGCCAAGATGGGCGAAAGCAGACGATTTAAACCATATTATCCTTTAGCACAGGTGGGCAACGCCCTGCGGTGTTTATTTTTTTGCTATATTTCGCTTTCAAGGTCGCATATTGAGTCGAGCTTTCCGAACGTTTTGATGTTCGCTCTCTTGCAGTACGCCTTTACGGTGTTTGCAGTTTTTTCGTCCCTTGCGAGAATTGCGTCAAATTTCTGATAAGCCGCGCTGTGAACTATTTTGTTGAGCTCTGACGGCGAATTGACGTACAGTAGCTTTTTGCACGGAGCCTCGGCAAGCGTGTAAACTCGTTCAGGCTCAAGCTTGCCGTAGCCGATAACTGCCTTCATCGGAATATCGGCGAAAATACGCTTGAATTCCGTTTTGAACGCCTTGTTGTACTGCCTGCGATGAACGCCGTAAAGGCGTTTCAGCTTCATAAGCAGCGCGATATTGAAGCGCGTTGTTTTCGATGCGTTTGTGAACTCCCTGAGCTGTCCCATAAAGTTGATTTTGCCCGAAATTTTGTACAGCTCCTCGGTGTCCTCGCGTACCTGCTCGGTATCGTACGAAACGTAGTAGCTGTATTTTTCGCTGTCCTGCGCGCTCGATACTGCCTTTAGGAATCTGTCCGTCCTGTTGCTCTTGCTCAGCGCGTCGCCTGCAAACAGGAATACTGTGTCATTTTCGGGTGCGTTTGCCGTTACGTCGAGCTTAGTTTCGCCGCCGCCGATAACCATATCGCAAATCTGTGCCGAAACGTCGGCGCAGTCGTATTTGCAGAATTCAGCGAGAAGCTCTGAGATATCGGGCTTATTTTCGTTTCTGATTTCTGCGACAAGCTCTTTGACCGTATCAACCCTGACAAACGGAAGCTTGTCAAAATCAAGATAAAGTCCGCGCGTGCTGAGGTATTCCTCGCGGTCGTAGGTGAAAAGTATAACCTTTCCAGGCGTGAGCGAGTAGTCAAACATTACGCTTGAATAGTCGGTAATCAGTATATCGGCGATATTCAGCAAATCGTAAGCCTCGTACTTTGACGGGAACCTCTTGATGTTTGCAAAGCCCTTGAGGCTTAAATCAGCCGCTACGAACGGGTGGAAGTTTACGTAAAGCACCTGATTTTCGTCAAGATTATCGTCGATGTATTTCAGGTAATTCTTAATATCCTCGACGTGCTTTTCGTGGTCGACCTTGCGTACGTTTCCGCGCCACGTCGGCATATACGCAAGCACCTGCTTATTATCGAGCTTGAGCTTCTTTTTCAGCTCGCTTCTGCGCTTTTCATCAAAGAAAATCTCGTTTCTCGGATAGCCCGAAAGAAGAATGCTGTTTGTGAATATGTCGGGCAGCATATAGTCCGCCATCATATTATCGCGCGTGTACTCGTTAGGATAAAGCAGATAATCGGCAGACACAAAGTTCTTCTGTAGATTTGCAATATCGTAAAAATCGGTAATAGAGCTTTTTCCAAGCGTTTTCAGCGGCGTGCCGTGCCAGGTGTTCAGATAAACCTGACCCTCGCGCTTTATGAAATACGCCGCAAAGCTTGTGTCATTGAAAAGATATTTCGACGTTGCAAGCAGCCTTGCATATTCCTTTGAGTTGATGTCGACAAGCACGGCGCGCTTAAAGCCGTAATTATCAATAAGCGCCTGATACGCTTTCAGCTTTGCCTTGTTGTACGGCACATATAGCTTGTAATCGCTGTATTTATCCTTGCTTAGCTCGCGCAGGATATAAAACATATTTCCGCTAAGATTGTTGCCGTGCTGTGACTGAATAATCACAGCCTTGACGTCAAGCGGCTTGCCAAAATATTTGTTGAATACACCGCCGAGATTTGAGCCGCCGAACAGCTTCAGCGCCGCAAACAGCGCCGCGATTGCGTTCTTCGCCGCCTTGCGCGGTTCTTTTTTTACAATGAAGAACGATTTCCACCAAAGCTTTGAGGTGTACTTTTTCTTGTTCTTCTTGAACTTTTTATAATAGTAGCTGTAGTCGTGCCACCACGGGAAGGTGGTGTTAAGATACTTGAACGCCTTGTTGATAAATCTGTTTTTTATCGGAATTGACGAGAAAACGACTTCCTTTTCAAGCACGACGTAGATGTGCTTTAGAATTACAAACAGCAGCTCGTCCTCGAAAAACTCGAACGCGTTATTCTGCTTAAAGTAATCAATCAGGTCGTCAGCCGCGGTGAAAATGTCAAATCGCTTTTCGCTGAATACTGACGTCAGCGACTCCTCGCGGTTAATCGTGTAGCAATAAAGCGGCTCGTCAACTAAATCGATTTTGTTAGCAAGCAAAAACAGCTTGTACGTGAACACTAAGTCCTCGTAAATTCGGAGCCGTTCGTCAAAATAGCCGATTTTCTCAACAAGCTCGCGCCTGAAAATCTTGTTCCATATGTACGGCAGGTTGTTGATAAACAAGCTCGGCTCGTCAAAAACGTTTTCGCCGAAGCACGGATACGGATAGCAGCCGCGCTTGTTTCCGATACCGTCAACTACTCTGTAGTAGCCGCACGAAACGATGTCGGCGTCGTCGGCTTTTGCCTTGTTATACAGCTTTTCAAACATATCAATTTCGGCAAAATCATCGCTGTCGACAAAGCCGATATATTCGCCAGTCGCGTTCTTCAGCGCATAATTACGCGCGCCCGCCGCGCCGCGGTTTTCGATTGAAAACGCTTTGATTTTGTCGGGATATTTTGAAGCGTACTCGTCTATGACGGCTTGTGAATTATCAGTCGAGCCGTCATTTACAACAAGTATTTCGATGTCGTCGATTGTTTGATTTACAAGTCGTTCAAGGCAGTTTCCCACGTGCTTTTCAACGTTGTAAACAGGTACAATAACACTAACTTTTTTCATTACGGATTATTTTCTCCAAATGGGGGATAAATTATTTATGCGTCAGCTTATAGAGCGTCGGACTGATGTGCTTAGGCTTAATGACCTCTTCTACGATTTTCTTTGCAGAATCAGCACATTCATACGTCAGGTATTTATCCTTAAACGCCTGAGCTCTCGGCATAACCTTATTGATTTCCTCGTCAAGGTTTTTGATTGTGTCAATCAACTCGTCAGTCGTGTAAACAAGCGGACCTGGAGCCTCTGTTGTGATGTCGAAGTATACGCCTCGCGTTGCGCCGCTATAGCTCTTCAGGTCGTAGGTGAAGAAAATCATCGGCTTGTCAAGAAGCGCATAGTCAAACATAATGCTCGAATAGTCTGTAATCAGCACGTCGCTGATTTTGAAAAGGTCCTCAAGATTTGTATAATCGTTAAGGTTGTAGATGAATTTATTATCTGCTGGAATTTCATATCCGTTTGAGCAGAGATGGTGAATTCTGATAAGAAGCAAGTACTCGTCAGAAAGCTCCTTTTTCATCTTATCAAGCTCAAGCTCCATATCAAAATGGTTACGAACTCGCCAGGTAGGAACGTAGAGTATAACCTTTTTGTCAAGCGGAATTGATAAGCTCTGCTTGATTTTCTTGACGTTTGCGCTTTTATACAGCGCGTCGCAGCGCGGATATCCCGTTTCGAGCATCTTGCAATCGCAGCGGAACATATCGTACGCCTTGTCCTCGGTAAACTTGCCCTGAACGATAAGATAATTCCATCTCTTGTTACGCGCGATGTACTTTTCAACAACGCCCGTGTTCGGGAAGTCGCTCGTAACGTCAAGACCGAGAGTCTTATACGGCGTTCCGTGCATAGTCTGAATTTCTATCTGCTCGTCACGCTTGATATAGTCGTCCTCAAAGTTTACGTTGTTAACTAAGTACTTAGCTTCTGCAAGCACCTTGTAGTATTCAAGTGAGCCGCGCTTGACGCGTCTGCCGTTACCAGTAATCGGAATACGCTCGTCGGTGAGTATCCAGACGCATTCGTAATCGGGATGGTGCTTCTGAATATACTCATAAAGCGCGCGCGGGTTGCAGCTGAACTTTGTACCCCACATCGACTCAAACACAATCATTTTTTCATTAATCGGACCCTTGCGGAATTCCTCATAATGCTGCTCCATAAGCGATTTGCGCTTATCAAACGAGTTTTCGTTTTCAAGCCAGCGCGGGATTAGGTTGAGCGTAGCAACGCAGTTGATTTCTCTGAAAAATCTGACGGTAAGCGTGTCAAATTCAATAGGATATCTGAAATGCTTTCTGCTGATTAAAACGTGACGCTCAGATTTCTGAACGTTGCCGAAAACGTCAGTTTTCAGGTATTCAATCATAACGTCGCGGCGGCTCTTGTAAAGATTGCCGTTGATTTCCTCGTCGTTGAAATCAATCTCAAATTCAGCTCTCAGCCTTTGGTCCTTGCAGTGATGAACCTTGTTTTTTGCAAGCACGCGGTAAATGCCCGCGATTTCATCATAAATTACAATCTGCGCCTTGTTGTAGGAATAATCGATAGGTCCGAGGTTTGTAGTCTTAAAGGCTACGACTCCGTCCTTTTCCTCTGGGTCGCGGATACAGGAGAAAGCGTCAAATTTCCTGAGCTTTACGGTATGCGTTTTGTTGGAACGGATTAACGCGCCGTAGCGGTCGGTGTGAATAAGGTTGCTGAGCTTATTATTTCTGATAAGCTTGCTTTCAATTCCGTCTACAATCGTGAAGGCTTTGTATTCGTCGCCGCTTGTAAGCGTATCAACTGGAATTCGTACAACGCCGTCCTTTGCTTCAAAGGTGTGAATGTCGTCGCTGTCAAGTGAATTGACGAGCTTTAGCACGGCGTCGCTCTTATCTAACGTAAGAGTTATCGATTCGTCGTCGTACTTGTAATCAGTAAGTTGACAGTAAACCTTGTCAACGTAAAACGCAGGCGTTCTGTATGGCTCAAGCTCAATGTGAACAATTTTGTCCTCGCTCATAACTGCCAGCTCATCAGCCCAGTTAACGAGCGTGTCGTACATATTATGAAGAATTGTAGCGCCCTCGGTCCACTTGTTTTTAAATAAAAGCATAATGGAATGAGCCCTCGTGTCGCCGTCAAAATCGAGCGTGTCGAGGTCAAGCGTAATCCTTATACCCGTGCCGTCGTAATTGTACTGTGAGGTTTCGCCCGTTTCGGCACAGAACAGAGTACCCTTGTTGTCCGTAAGCTCGGCGTTTTTGAAGTATTCAAATTCAAGCGGAACGCCCTTGCCCGTAAATTCGTTATAGAAATACGGCGTTAATTCCTGCTCGCCCTCGGCAATATTCATTCTTGCAAAATAAAGGTGAGCAGTAATAATCATCTTGCTGCCCTCGGCAACAATATCCCTGATAAAGGTGTACGGGAACTGTACAGCCATTTCAGAGGTGTAATCAATTTTGCGCTTGCCGAATATTTCCTCAGATACGGAAATATAGAGCTTTCCGTCCTCCTCGGTAATCGGAAGCCTTGTGAGTGATTTTGAACGGAAAAGCACAAGCTCGCACAGCTTTTCGTAATCGCCTGCCATAACGGTTTTGTACATTATCTGTTCAATCTCAGAAAGCTTGTTAAACGCTTCGTCGCTGACAGCCTCCTTGATGTAGTCGCTTATCAGCCCCATAATTATTTTGCCCTGCTCTTCGCCGACGGAGGGCGTAATGCACTCCTTAACAAAGATTATCAAATCTACTCTTAGCGCCTTGAGCTGCTTTTCGATATGAAGCTCCTTTTCCTTGACGTTTTCGTCAAAGAATTTGTCAAGCATACGCATAATAGTAAGCCTGTCGTTCAGATTACGCAGACTGCTTGTGTTTTGTGTGATGGATTTTGACGCCTGGTCGCGTACTCTCCAAAGATAGCCGATGCTCTTTACAACGCTTACGTTGTTTGCAAGATAGTGCATCGGGATTGTAACGGGAATATCCTCGTAAAGTATGTTTTCGGGGAACTGAAAATGATGCTTGTCCCAGAAATCGCGTCTGATAAGCTTATTCCACGACGTTGTGTCGTAGATTAAGTCGGGATTTTCCTTGATGTGCGTTATCGAGCGCGTGTTACGCATAGCTCTTGCGTGAATGCCCGAATGCCACTCTCTGCCCGAATTGAAGCGTTCAACGCCGCAGATAGTCATATCGCTGTTGTTCTTTTCAGCGATACAAAACATCTTTTCGTAAATATTATCAACAACGATATCGTCCGAGTCGATGAAAATAATATACTTTCCGTGCGACTGCTCAACAGCATAGTTTCTGCCGTGACCAAGTCCCGCGTTTTCAATATGATAAACGAAAAAGTTATCGTATTTTTTTGCGTACTTGTCGGCAATTCTGCCGCTGTCGTCAGTTGAACCGTCGTCGATAATAACAACCTCGAGCTTGTCCTTCGTCTGTCTTACAAGCGAGTCAAGACAGGCGGGCAAAAACTCCGCAACGTTATATACGGGAACAATTACACTTATGTCGTACTGATAATCCATTTGTTAACCTCGTGCCGAAGAATTTTTGGTTATTTAATGCAGGTTTCAACAACCCTCTTTGATGAATCAGCGTCGTCAAGATAATTGAATTTATCGTTGAACGCTTTGTATTTTTCCTTGTACTGCTCAGATATACTGTCAATATTTCCGATAGCGTCAGAAAGCTCGTCAGCCTCTTTGATAATCGGACCTGGAAGCTCGTCAAGCGAGATATAAAAATCACGCGTGTTGTTCTGATAAGTGTCAAGGTCGTACATATAAAAGAGTATTGGCCTTTTCAGATTAGCGTAGTCAAAAAATACGCTTGAATAGTCGGTGATAAGTATATCCGAAATAATATAAAGGTCGTTTACGTTATTGTAGCTCGAAACGTCAACTGCAAAATCCGATACGCCGTGAAGGTTCATCTGGTTTGCAATAAGGTAATGCATACGCATAAGAATTACGTATTCATCACCGTAAAGCGTTTTGAGCTTCTTCAAATCAATGCCAATATCAAAGGTGTAGCCTACGCCGAGCTTGTGCTGATTATCGCGCCAGGTCGGAGCGTAAAGAATAACCTTTTTGTCGCGCGGAATACCGAGCTCGTCTTTAATAGCGTTTACCTTGTCATTATCAAAGGTGAACAGCTCGTCGTTTCGCGGATAACCCTTTTCAACAATAATATTCTCTTTGCCGAGCGCCTTCAGATTAAACGCCGACGTCAGCTTTTCGCTGCAGAAGCGCGACGGGGAAAGCATATAAGTATACCTTGAGGCGTCGTGGTTGTACTGGCGGCGAACCTCCTTGTTTGAGCTCATCGCGTTGTTGCCCTTTACCTCGATATCCCAGCCGAGCTTTTTAAGCGGCGTGCCGTGCCAGCACTGGATATAAACCTGCTCTGGCTTTTTGACAATGCAGTCAGGCACGCGCGCATTTGTTACCCAGTACTTAGCCCTTGCGTAAAAGCGATAGTATTTCTTTGTCTTGTAGCGAAGAAGTATAGTCCTTTTGCCCTTAAAGATTTTCTTGATTTCGGGGTCATCAATATCTCTGAAAACCCATACAAACTTGAAATCCTTATACTTCGGGTCGCTGAGCATATACTCGTAAATCGCCTTTGGTGAGCAGGCGTATTTTTTTGCAAAAAACGCTTCAAAGATTACCATTTTTTCGTCAACGGGAACCTTTTTGCTCATCTTTTTATAGTATTTGTTGAGTCGGTAAGTTTTTACTTTTTCAAGGATGTTGTTAGAAAAGTAATTCTTAGCGAGAAGGGTTTTGATGATTTTTTTAATAAAATTCATAAGTCCAGATTATTTAACGGTTACCTTGCACTTTGCGCTAACGCCGTTTTGAGTAACGGTGATAGTCGTCGTGCCCTTTTTCTTTAACGTGATTTTGCCGCCCTTAACGGTAGCAACCTTCTTGTTGCTTGACTTCCAGGTAATCTTCTTTTTGTTTTTAGCCTTACCTGTAATTTTGAGCGTAGCAGTCTTCTTCTTTTTCTTTACGGTAAGGGTGTTCTTGTTGAGAACGATACCCTTTGAGTTAGCGGAAACAGAAACCGTGTTCTTTTTGCCGCAGGACTTCAGTTTGTTTGCAACAAAGCTCTTGCACTTTGCTTTTTCAGAAAGGCAGATGCCGAACTTCTTAGCGCTCTTTATCGTGTTGCTGCTGATTGCATTAACGGTAGAAGAGGAGTAAACAAGAATGCCCATACTCTTTGCTTTGTTAATATTATTCTTTTCGATTTTCTTTGCATACGCCTTGCTGTAAATGATTATTCCGTTCGTGCCGCTTGAATTAATCTTATTAGATGAAATAGCGTTGTTAACTCTTGACGAGGTGGTAACGGAAATACCGTTTTTCTTAGCGCCCGAAATAGTATTTGAATAAATAGTTCCTGCCTTTGACGAGCCCGAAACGGAAATACCCTGAGTGAAGTTGCCCCAGATAGAGTTATAGTTAATGTTATTTGCAGTTGAAGAATTGCTTACTGCAATTGCGTTTTCGGGATTGTCGTAAACCTTGTTTGAGTTAATGTTCTGAGTAACAGAACCAAGAATGGTAATACCGTTCTTGTAGCAGCCGTAAACAGTGTTGTCCTCAACTCTGTCGTATGAGCCGTTGTTGATTGCAATACCGTTGAAGCCCTTTGTTACGTTGTTGTATGCAACAAGACAGCCGCTTGTGTTAAGAAGACTGATACACGAGCCCTGCTTAACGCTTGATGAAGCGGCGCTGTTAATAACGTTTCCTGTTACCGAGCAGTTCTTTGCAAGTCTTAAGCGGATTGCGCTTTCGATATTGTTTGTGCCTGCGTTATTAACGGTTGTTACGGTGTTGTCCTTAACCGTTACGTTGCTGATATAATACTCGCCGTTAGGAGGAAGCGTAGCCGTGCTTGCTTCGTAGCCTTTCTTGTTGTTTGAAGCAGTAATGCTTTCACCGAAAACGCGGATGCCGTATTTGGAATTATCAGCCCACTTTTCGTTAGCAACGTTGCTTGTGTTAAGGCGGATTGTGTTGTTTGCAACAACGGTGTTTGCGTTAATCTCTTTGTTTATGCTCAGTGAATTTCTTTCGCTTGCGTTGTTCGGAAGATAGAACGAGCCTGCAAACGCAGAGTTAACCGAAATACCGCAGGTAACGTTATCAAGCGTGTTGTAAGAAATGCTTGCGCCTTGGCAATATTCAAGCTGAATTGCCTTGTCAACAATATTCTTGAAGGTGTTGCCCGAAATATTTATGTTTTTGTACGGGTGATTGTATACTGCGTGGTGGCTTCCAACGCCTCTTCTGAGGTCGTGGAAATAGTTGTTAATGATTGTTGCGTCCTCAACAGAGGAATCGTCCTTGTTGTTATACTTCTCAAAGTTAAACGCTTCTCTGTGGATAACGTCGAGCTGGATTGCCTCAAGGCTTGAGCTCTGATTGCCTAGCGGGTCGGGGTCTGCATAGCCCGTGAATTCACAGTCGGAGATAAGAATGTTCTTAACACCGCCGAGCTCAACGTGGTGTCCGCCGCAGTTATCGTAGAATTTTGAGCCGATAATGTTGACGTTTTTTGCGTGACCGAATCTTACGGTACAGGTTGATTTTGCACCTGAGATTTTGTGCGAAGCAGCGCTTACGCCATACGCAAGCTCGTGAATGCTGCCGCCGAGAATCATAATGTTCTTAACACCGTCATAACCGCTTGTTACAGTGTCTAAATTAGCAGTTCTGATTGTGGTGCCGTATAAAGTAACATTGTTTCTTAAGTCAAGAATTGTGTTGCTGCTGATTTTAACAGTTGCGGAAGGGGTATAGGTTCCGCTTGCGAGAACAACGCGATAAAGTTTGCTCTGGTCCTTGCTTGCTATGGAAGTGAGCACAGTCTGAAGGTCGGTAATATTTGTGCTTATTGTTTCAACAGGATAAGCCTTGCCCTCAATAGTAACTGAGCCGCTGTCAACTGCGTTAACAACAGCAGCAGCCTGTGAGGAATATGCCATTACAGGCTCGGCGCCCATCGGAAGCATAATTCCGAACAGAAGTGTTACTGCCATAACAATTGAAAGTAATTTGTGTTTTGCTTTGATTGTAGTCATAATTCCACCTCATAAAAAATATTATAATACTTAATAATTATATAATTTTAGAGGCGCAATGTCAATAGAGCGGAAAATAATTCTGTGTCGAAAAAAAGCTTATCCATTTTGCAAAATCTGTAAGAAAAATCTTTATTTTTTCTCGCAACTCTGTTATTATAGCCTTGGTGATGATTTTGAAAAAAGAAGAATTCTTTTCTCAGCACAAGGAGGTTGCCGTTGCGTTTTCGGGCGGAGTTGATTCCGCGCTTGTACTCAGTCTTGCAAAGGAGTACGCAAAACGCGCGAAGGCGTACTTTGTAAAGTCGCAGTTTCAGCCGAGCTTTGAGCTTGACGACGCGCTGAAAACGGCAAAAAAAATCGGTGCAGAAATAGAAATAATCGAATATGATATTCTTGCCGACAAAGCCGTGGTGCAAAACCCCGAAAACCGTTGCTATTACTGCAAAAAACGGATAATGGGCGCGATTGTTAAGAGCGCAGAAAATGACGGATTTACGACGGTTATTGACGGCACGAACGCCTCGGATAATTCCGACGACAGACCAGGAGAAAAAGCGCTTGCCGAGTTCAAAATTTTATCGCCGCTCAGGCTCTGCAACATAGATAAAGCGCAGGTAAGACAGCTCGCGAGAGAAAGGAAAATCGTAGTTGCTGACAAGCCCTCATACGCCTGCCTTGCGACGCGAATTCCGAGTGGAACTGCGATAACGGCTGACGCGCTCAAAACGACTGAACAGGCGGAAAACGAGCTGTTTTCGCTCGGCTTTTCCGATTTTCGCGTCAGGAATTTCGGCAGCTTCGCGCTTTTGCAGCTTAGCGCTGAAGATTTTGCAAAATTCAGCAAGCTCAGAGCGCAGACGTTTGATATACTGAAAAAATACTATGACAATGCATTTCTTGATTTAAAGGAGCGCAGGGGTTATGACTAAAGACGAACTGAAAAATCTGCTCGAAAGCGTTGCAAACGGCGAGGTTTCGCCCGACGACGCCGTGCTTAAAATAAAGCTTCAGCCGTTTGACGACATCGGTTTTGCAAAGATAGACACGCACCGCGGAGTGCGCCAGGGCGCAAGCGAGGTCATATACGGCGCGGGTAAAACTAAGGAGCAGATACTGAAAATCACAAAGCATATTCTCGAAGGCGGCGAAAGCTCTGTGCTTATTACAAGAATGAGCGCTGACGCGGCGCAGTACCTTGCTGGAAGCTTACCGCTTAGATACGACGAGGTTTCGCGTATCGGCGTTGCTGGCGACTATAATATCGTGCACGAGCGGGGAAATATCGTTGTCGCAACTGGTGGAACGAGCGATATTCCCGTTGCTGAGGAGGCTGCGCAGACGGCTGAATTCTACGGCAATAAAGTTACGCGCCTGTACGACGTCGGCGTTTCGGGAATTCACAGGCTTGCCCACAATGCCGAAACGCTTGCAAAAGCGCGAGTAGTTATAGCCGTTGCAGGTATGGAGGGTGCGCTCGCGAGCGTTATCGGCGGAATGGTTGACTGTCCCGTTATTGCCGTACCGACGAGCGTCGGATACGGTGCGAATTTTGAGGGGCTTTCGGCGCTTCTTTCGATGCTCAATTCTTGTGCAAGCGGCGTTACGGTAGTCAATATTGACAACGGCTTCGGCGCAGGCTATACGGCTGGAATGATTAATAAGATGTAGGTGTACTATGAATTTATATTTTGAATGTAATATGGGTGCGGCGGGCGATATGCTCGCGTCGGCGCTGTTTGAGCTTTTTGACAACAGGGCGGAGCTTTTGGACGAGTTGAATGCGCTCGCGCTTCCCGACACGAAAATAGAATACGAAGCCGCGGAGGGTGAAATCAGCGGCGCGCATCTTCATATAATTATCGGCGGCCACGAGGAAACACCCGACCATCATCACGACGGACACTCGCACCATCACGGCAGAAGTCTTGACGAGGTGTACAAGATTATTGACTTGCTCAATACCAATTCCGAGGTTAAAGAGAACGCGAAGGCAGTTTATCTTATAGTTGCCGAAGCAGAGGCTATGGCTCACGGCGCACCCGTCGGCGAGGTGCATTTTCACGAGCTCGGAATGCTCGACGCGATTGCAGACGTTACAATCAGCGCATATCTGATTAACAAGCTGTCGCCTCAGCGCATACTTGCTTCACCGATTAACGTCGGCAACGGCACCGTAAAATGCGCCCACGGCGTTCTGCCCGTTCCCGCGCCTGCTACGGCGAACATTCTGCTCGGAGTTCCGTATTACAAAAGCGATATCCAGACCGAGCTTTGCACGCCTACAGGAGCGGCAATTATCAAATACTATGCCGACGAATTTGTCGAAGCGCCGCTGCTCAGCTCAGTTAAGAGCATCGGCATCGGCGTCGGAACAAAGAAGCTTGAACGACCTAATATTGTAAGGGCGTTTCTGTTTGACGACGGCTGTATTACTGAGCTGTCGTGCAACGTCGACGATATGACGGGCGAGGAAACGGCGTTTGCCTGCGAGATAATGATGAAAGAGGGCGCGCTTGACTGCTTTGTTACGCCCATTCTTATGAAAAAGGGCAGACCTGCATATATGCTCACGGTGCTTTGCAGCAACACGGACTGCGAAAGGTTTTCAGAGCTGATATTTAAGCACACAACGACGCTCGGTATACGAAAATACACGCCGTCAAGATACACGCTTGACCGCGAAATAAACGAGTCGGCAGGCGTTCAGATAAAGCGCTCGCACGGCTTTGGCACAACAAAAGAAAAAATCGAGTTTGAGGACCTCAAAGCCCTCGCACTCGAAAAGAATATATCAATATTTGAAGCCCGACAGGAGCTCGAAAAAAAGGATTAGCCAAACGGCTAATCCTTTTTGCCTGTAAACTTCTTTTTGAAAACGCCCTTCGGGTCCTTGATAAGCAGGATGACAATCCACGCAATAAGACCGATTGCAACAACCGTTATGCCGAGGATGGAATCGTTGAGTATATCGGCAAAAGCCTGATTGAAATACTCTGTTTTCAGCTCAGCATATTCAAACACGAAGTCCATAAGCCACATAAGCGAAGCGCCCCAGTAAATAAGAGAGAGCGTGCCGAGCTTATATGTGTCCCTGCTTTCGTTTGCATACCATACGACAGTAGCGATAATTGCCGCGATGATTGTAATAAGTAATGTCATATCCGTTACTCCGTTTCGCTTGCTAAGCTTGCTTTGATTTTCTTAACCTTAGCTTGTGCAACAGCGCATATTGCCGCCCATACGGCAGTAACAGTAACTGTCATCGAAACGCCTACAGTAGCCATTTCGTGAAGCATTACCCGCGTGTCCTCGGGCGACCCCATCGCCGTTAAGAACGGTGCGTATGGCACAACCTCTCCGTGCCAGAAATGCTCAAATGCAAGAAGAAGCACGCCGCCCCAAAGAAGCGACATAAGCCAGCCGAGTCTTCTTGACCAGGTGATTTTAACGTCGTCGCTGCTGAATTTGTCGCCGTTTGCAAGCTTAGGAGCTTCAATTTTCTGTTCCTTTTTCTTTGCTGCGATATAGGCTGCGGTAACAACGATAGCCTCAGCAGCAGGTACTACAAAACATGCCATAAAAAATCCTCCATATTATTTTGATGATTTCATTATAATAAATCGCCAAAGCAAAATCAACCCCCCATAGGGGATGTGGGAACCTTGGACAAATCAGTTCTTGAATTATTTTTTAATGC
>JAFWKC010000110.1 GCA_017514345.1 Eubacterium sp. | reverse complement strand
GTAGGCGTTTCGTGAAACGATACCTTTATCTTTCTTGACGGTATACTTTCAAGCAGATGCTTCTGCTTTGCTTTTAGCGAGTCCATAGTGTCCTCTGGCTCCCATTGGAAAGGCGTAAATGGTTTCGGAATAAATGATGCACAGGAAATAGAAACCTGAACTCCTGAGCCTTTAGTATTAGGATTTTTACCGAAGGCGTGTACAACCTGCATTCCGAGGTCAGCAATTCCTTCGATATCCTCCATAGTTTCAGTTGGAAGTCCCATCATAAAGTAGAGTTTTACCGACGTCCAGCCATTGTCAAAGGCTTTGTTACAGGTTGTTATAACCTCTTCCTCGGTTACGTTCTTGTTGATAACGTCACGAAGACGCTGAGTTCCTGCTTCGGGAGCAAACGTAAGTCCGCTTTTTCTGACTTTATTGAGCTTGTCAACAAGCTCGTCGGAAAAGTTGTCAACTCTAAGACTTGGAAGTGAAAGATTGATTTTGTCTTTGACAGTCCAGTCAATAAGCGAATTAAGCATATTATCTACGTCGCTATGGTCAGAGGTGGAAAGCGAGCATAGCGACAGCTCATCATATCCTGTGGATTCAATAAGCGCCTTGCTCTGTCTGTTTATCGTTTCGACGCTCTTTTCTCTGATAGGACGATAAATAAAACCAGCCTGACAGAAGCGGCAGCCGCGGATACACCCTCTGAATATCTCCTCGGTTGCTCTGTCAAAAACGATATTGATAAACGGAACAACAAATTTATCTGGATAATAAACCGTGTTAAGGTCGCTGATAACAGTCTTTTTTATCTTTGAGGGCGCGCCGCAGAGCGCTTTTAGCTCCTTCAATGTGCCGTCGTCGTTATAACTATCCTCATAAAAGGACGGAACGTAAATTCCATCAATATCCTTAGCTTTCAGCAAAAATTCATGCTTTGTACAGCCGTTTTTCTTGCACTCCTTAAGTAAATCAAGCACCTCATTAGTGCTTTCTTCACCTTCGCCAAGAAAAATTATATCAACAAAATCACACATCGGCTCTGGATTGCAGGTGCAGGGACCTCCAACAGCGATAATCGGAGTTAAGGAGGTTCTTTCACTTGCGAGAACTGGAAGTCCTGCTAAATCAAGCATATTAAGCACGTTAGTATAGCAAAGCTCATACTGAAGCGTAAAGCCAATCATATCAAAATCCTTGATATAGTCGCCGCTTTCAAGCGCAAAAAGAGGAACGTTATTTTTCCTCATTAATTCTTCCATATCGGTATCAGGAGCAAAAACACGTTCGCACCAGGCGTCCTCACGCTCATTAACAAGCCCATAAAGAATTTTCATTCCCAAATGGCTCATACCGATTTCGTACGTATCTGGAAAGCAAAATGCATAGCGCAAATCAACGCTGTCCCTGTCCTTGACAACGCTGTTAAGCTCACCGCCAGTATATCTTGCTGGCTTCTGTACATACTGAAGCAGCTTTTCAACTTCCTTTTTTATCATATAAACCTCTTGAAATTAATTGAGTAGTAAACGATGTAAAGTGAAATTAACGCAAGAGAAATATTTCTCAAAACTATTGAACAAACAAGAATAAGCGAAGTAAAAACGAATGAAGCAACAGTCATAATGGAGTCAGAAACGTTTAATGAAAACGCGCTGTTCAGCAGTACCTTGAATGCTCTTCCCCCGTCAAGCGGATAAAGCGGAAGCAGATTTATCAGCGCAAGCGAAAAATTAATCTCCTTTGAAATACCGATTAAACATAAAACGATATTTACTGCCGCGCCGCTCAAAAGAAATACCATATCACAACAAGGCGAAAGCAGCTCCGAATGACGAAGTCCTATGCCGTAGTATGCAACCGTAATTTCATCAGCTTTTCCGCCAAGCAAATAAAGCATCGTTATGTGTCCAAGCTCATGGAGCGAGGAAAACAAAATCAGATAAATAATATTTTCATATTTCAGAATTAACGCAACTGCAATTATAAGAAACAGCGAAAAATCAATCCTGAATTTTACAGAAAGCAACTCAAATTTCAAAGTATCACCACTTATTGATACTTTGACTTCAGTTATTTAATTACTGTTTTTGTCAATATAGCTTTGAAGAATCATAACAGCCGATACGGCGTCAACTGTTTCCTTACGCTTTTTGCCGCGAACGTTATTATCCGACAGGACGTTATGCGCCATAACGGTAGTCAGACGCTCGTCCTGATATACTACCTCAACGCCGCATTTTTCACTAACGGCAGCTCCAAGCTCTCGGCACTCATCGCACCTGTAGCCGTACGTACCGTCCATATTTCGAGGAAGTCCGATAATAACTTTTTCAGGCTTTTCCTTTTCTATAATCTCAGCGAGCTTATCAACAAGCTTTGGCATATACGACTCGTTGATAACTGTATACGGTGATGCCAGAATACCTCTTATATCAGAAAAAGCAATTCCTGTTCTGACGTCGCCGTAATCAATTGACATCAATTTCATTATCATTCCTTCTAAAAGAACGGAAAACCGAAATTCGATTTTCCGTTCAAAATTACGTTATTGCTCGGGTGCTGCCGTAGTTTCTGGCGTAGTCTGAGCCTCAGTAGTTGGCGGCTCAGTTTCTGTTTCAGGAGGAGCAGTTTCCTCTGCAGTAGTTTCTGCAGGTGCAGTAGTTGACTTTTTGTCCTTCTTAGTAGAAGACTTGTCATTCTTACTGCTCGACTTCTTGTCAAATTCGTCGTTTTCGTTGCCAATAATATTTGTCGTTCCAGGAAGATTATCCTTGTCAAACCAGCCGTACAAGCCGCTTCCGCTACAGAGCTTACCGTTAGCAGAGCTGTACTGACGCTGAACGATTCCTTCAGGAACGTCAAAATCGCGCTTGTTTACAACGCCCTTCCTCTCGTAAATATTCTTCATTACAAGATTCCAAAGCGTTCCGCACGGGTTATATGAAAGGTTATAAAATACCTCTTTAGGAGTATCATAGCCGTACCAAATGCCGCCGATGTACTCAGGCGTGCCGCCAATAAACCAACGGTCCTTGTTTTCAGTTGTAGTACCAGTCTTGCCGTAGCATTGAATATTACTGAGCTTATAATATCTACCAGTACCCTCAGTCATAACAGTCTGAAGAAGCTTGTTCATAATACCAGCCGTGTCCTCAGACAAGGCAGATTCCTTATTAGCCTCTGGGTCCTTTTCAATAATTACGTTGCCCTGAGAGTCCTCAATCTTGTAATATGCGTAGCTCTCGTAGTAGTATCCGCCGTTACCAAACGCCTGATAAGCAGTCGTCATTTCAAGCGTTGTAACGCCGTTTGTGAGAGAGCCTGTAGCCATAGGTGCATAGTCCTCGTCACGAACGTCAAGCGTTGAAATATGAAAGCGCGAAGTAATATAATCGTACGAATAGGACGTACCTATCTGGTCAAGAGTTCCTGCGGCAATTGTGTTCATCGAGTTTGCAAGACCCTTTTGAATGGTAACGAGCTTACTCGAATATCCGCCACCCTCGTTGGTAGGCCACGGCTTGCCGTTTTTAAGGCGCATAAGAGGAGCGTCCTTAACGGGCGTTGACCAGTAAATCTTTGTGTCGCTATCCTGCAGGCTCTTTTCAAGTGCAGGACCGTAAACAGAAAGCGGCTTTATTGTAGAACCAGGCTGACGTGTAGACTGAGAAGCACGGTTAAGCGTCCTGTTAGCCTTTTTCTTGCCCGTTCCTCCTACAATACCGAGAATTCTGCCCTTATAGTCCATAATGACGCAAGCGCCCTGAACCTTTTCGTCAGGCATTTTTTCGTAATTCTCATATACCTCCTCAATTGACTTTTGAACGTCAAAATCAATTGCAGAATATATTTTAAGGCCACCGCCGTAAATCATATCTTTTGACTTTTTGGAGCTGTATCCCATCTTCTGAAGGTCGGATATAACCTCGTCAATAACATAGTCGGTATAGTAAGAATTGATTTTTTCCTTATTCTGCTTCTTTTCCTTGTTCTTAACCTTTGAGCCCTTATAGTTCTTTGAGTTAGTATAGACCATCTCATACGAAGTAGCTTCATTGTACTCGTCCTGAGTAATAAAGCCTTTTTCGAGCATCTTTGATAAAATCCAGTTACGTCTTGAAACGTTATTAGACGGATTAATCTGGTCGGGATTAAGAAGCGGGTCATACCTCGACGGATACTGAGTAATAGCCGCAAGACAGGCACATTCGGCAATATTGAGGTTTTCTACGTCTTTACCGAAATACGTTTCTGCCGCAGTTCTTACTCCATAGCAACCGTGCGAAAGATAAATTGTATTAAGATATGCTTCGATGATTTCATCCTTTGAATAATGCTTTTCAACGTTAAGCGCAGATAAAATCTCATTGAACTTACGAACGAACGTAACGTCCTTCTGGTCTGTTAAGTTCTTAATCAACTGCTGAGTGATAGTAGAGCCGCCCTGTCCGTGACTTCCCGATACAAGAATTACGCCGCCGACACGTTTCCAGTCAACACCGTGGTGAGTTTCAAAACGCTCATCCTCGCAGGCAATAAAAGCAAGCGGAAGATATTTTGGCATTTCATCCTTAGAAAGCCAGATACGGTTTTCTTCGCCGTGAAGCCTTGTAACCTCAACAAGCTTCTTCTTTTCGTCATCCTCATAACCGTAAATAAACGAGGTCTGGTTTTGGCTGTACTTCTCTTTATCAAGGTCAAACACAGCATCGCCGTGTACAACGCTGTAGCCGTAAATAGCGATAACAGAGATACAAACAACAGCAACGACGCCGCCAATCATAATAATCGCAAGAAGCGTCTTGCCTAATCCAGAAAAGAATTTTGCAATACCGCTCTTTTGCGTTGGCGATTTTTTCTTCTTAGTCTTTTTGCCGCCCGACGCTTTGCGCGTACGGTTATTAGAAGAAGATGCGCTGTCAGAGTTTTTTACGTTATATGAGCTCGGCAGATTTTCTTTTCTCTGTCGGTCTTTATCGTCATTATAAACTTTTTGCGAATTATTCATAAATGATTCGAGCAAATCATCATAATTCTTTGAAGCCATAATTTTTTCTCCTTAGAAGTATTCGTTTAATTATAATATAAAATAAAAGTAAAATAAAGGATTTTTTGAAAAATTTACAAAATTATTACAAAAAACAATTAATCAGATATTTTCCGCGCACGTTTCTTGTTCATTTCAACATAATGCGTCTTAACGATTACGTCGTCATAAGTTTTTTTCGCTCTGATAAACACCCAATACGTTTTGTGACATCTTCTGCATTTTGCCGCGCCTTTAAACGACTTATTCTGAATTATATATTTTCCGCTTGGCTTTAGCTTCTTTTCGCATTTCGGACATTGAAGCTCGGTATTATAAACGTCAAAATGCTTTGAATCAAAATCAGTAATATAGTACGGCTTATATAACAAACGCTCAAAAAAGGTTGAATCACAATGATTAATAAATCCTTCAAGCCTCTTCTTATCATAAACCTTCTTAAAGCACTCAGCCGTAACGTAACAGTCGGCAAGGGCTCTGTGAAGCTTTTCTACGTCAATCTCAACGTCAAATAATTCAGCGCATTTAGAAAGCGCAATCTGATTATTCGGCTCGCCCTTTTCACGCTCAACAAAGGACATACAGTACTTTTGCACGTCGCAATAATTGTGCATAAAATCGACCTTGCAGGTACCGTTATTCTGCAAAAAGTTTGTTGAAAGGACGTACAAATCCGAATTGCTCCAGCTCATAAATACGTTATTGTCCCCTGCGCTCCAACGCGAAAAGTCAGAAAAAGCGCTATTGAATTTAACGCCGTTTTCCTTTAGCTCCTCATTAGTAATTCCAGTCAGCCTTTTGCATCTTCCCGAGAGCTTTTTTGTGAACTGAGGAGTAACCATCTGCTTGAATGTATCGACAATATTAAGTTTTTCATCAAGCTTTACAGCGCCGATTTCAATAATCTCGTTCATAAAATTATGAACAGCGTGACTGTATGCGTTATTCCACTCAAAATCAAAAATAATGTAATACATCAATTCACCAAAAAAACAGCCTTGCAATTGTAGAATTGCAAGGCTGTAAAATAATCGTTATACAAACAGGAATACAAGGAAAGCAGCAAGAACTACAACAAAGAATACTACGATTAAGTATTTAGTTAATCTTTCGAGCTTGCCTTCAATCGTTCTGCCCTTTGATCTGCCGTTATCAACTGAGTTTGCACCACCTGTGATAGCGCCAGAAAGGTTCTGTGAACGACCTTCCTGCATAAGAACTACTACTGTAATAATGATTGACGCAACGATAAGTACGCCGCCAAATACGTAATGATACCAAAGCATAATTAATCCTCCAAGTTATATAAAAATCTGTTATCTATATTTTAATGCCCGTTAATTATAGCACAAGTGAATATATAATGCAAGACTTTTTTTATACAATCAGAAAGTTAATTGGTCAACGTTATCAGCAGGTCCAGGAACAGCTCCTGCAGCAGGAAGATTCTTCGTTCTGAATCTCCACGCCTTTTCAAACTCGCCCTCCTGATAATAATGCATTGATTCAAGCTTATGATTTTTCTTCTGCGTCATTACAGATACGCCGATTGTGTCCTTAGTAGTTTTTGAGGAAATCGCACCTGTATTTAGTATCAGCATTCTTCCGCTCGTAGAGCAAAGAACAAGCTCTGTATCCTCCACAATATATTCGCAGGCAACAAGCGGAACCTTTGCAGAATAAGCCTTCAGGAGCTTTTTACGGTTCGTCTTTGTCTGATAAGCAGAAATATCAACCTTTGCAACCTTACCATTTTCGAAGGCAAAAATCATATAACCCTTGTATTCGTGAACAACGCATATGAATACCGTTTTTTCGTCAGGCTCCATTTCGAGCTTAGTTGCAACGTAAGTGCCGAGCATCGAAGCTTTTGAGTCGGCAAAATCGTCAACCTTAGCTTTATATACCTGAGCTTTATCGGTAAATGCTAAAATTTCATCTCTGTTCGAGCATTCAAATACCCTGTCAACGGCGTCGCCCTCTTTAACCTT
>JAFWKC010000109.1 GCA_017514345.1 Eubacterium sp. | reverse complement strand
GTGTTCAAGTCAGCAGTTGTGTGAAATTAAATATGATATTGCATGAAATTATAAATCGTTCAAATCCTATGACCTGAAATGTAAAATTACATTGGGTGATGTCTATGCAATTTGAACGCGATGAGCGAAAGTTTGATTTCCTTGATTAAAGAATATCAAACCCTTAATATTTTTCCATAATCAAAAAGCGGAGAGTGATAAAATTTTTATCGGTTTATTTGTTTTGATTAGAGAAGCGTTTTATTGCGTCCGCCATATTTCCTTCCGTTATAATTGAAAGTCTGTTAATTATATCTTCTGGATCTTCTTTCATATTATGTTCTATCCATTCCAGAACAACACCGGAAAAAGCGTAAATGTAAAAGGAAGCCATAAATTCCTTGTCTTTGTCCTGAAGCGGTGCTTCCTTGCAAAGCTCGTCTATTACGTCTATAAACAACGCCTCAGTTAAGCGATGGATATACATATCAATATGCTCTCGGCTCATGGAATGGTAAACGTTAGTAACTAACGGCTTGTTATCAATCATAAGCAAAAACAGATTATAAAAGCCCTCCTGCCAATTGTCATAATGCCTTTTACCTGCAAGCGCCTTTTCGGCTTCAGCTACGCATACCCATTCCACTAAATCATAAATATCCTGAAAGTGATAATAAAAGGTCATGCGGTTTACGCCGCAGTTATCGGTAATATCTGCAATCGTTACCTTATCAAGAGGCTTTTTAACAAGTACCGTTTTTAACGATTCTGCCAGTGCGTTTTTTGTTGTATTGGACATACTACCACCCCATAAATATCTTATCATATTTGAAGTGTTTATAAAATAAACAAACTTTGAATTTTGATAAAATAAGCAAATTGCCCTTATTGATAAAAGTTTTTACAGCCGCGGTAAGTTGATTAGTGAAGAATTATACGAAATTAATTACAATTATTACGAAAAATCAAAGGAGGCGCAGTATGATTGAATTCAACTTTTATCAGTATATCTGGATTTTTATTATGGGTTGTTATTCGGGATACGGCATTGAAACGCTGTGGTGTCTTATAAAAAACGGATTCATAGAAAGCAGGAAATCTCTCGTTTTAGGACACCTGAGCGTTGCCTACGGTATGGGCGCCTTATTGCTTACGCTGTTGCTTGTCCATTTTCAAAACAAACCGATGTGGGCAATATTTCTGCTGTCTTTTGTCAGCGGAACGGTTGTCGAATATATCTGCTCTCTCGGTCAGGAAATATGCTTCGGCTCCGTTGCATGGGATTACAGCCATCTTCCGCTTAATATAAACGGCAGAGTATGCCTTATTTACTCTTTGTTCTGGGGACTTCTCGGAATAGCGTGGGTAAAGTTGATGATTCCGTTTCTCAATTTCTGCTTTACGCATATCTCAATACCCTTTGATAAAGTGCTCCTTTGGGCATTTATAATCTTTTTCATTTTTGACGCTGCGCTTTCAGCCTCCGCTGCCGTAAGAATGAACAGACGAAATGACGGAATTGCGCCAAAAAATCAATTCGAGGAATTTTTGGATTCGCATTACAACGACGAAAAAATGCATGAAATTTATGCGAATTCAAAATCTGTTGAAGAATCGTAAACGGTATTAGTATATCAAAGATTTATGTCTTACAGGAGGGGATAAAAATGAATAAAGCATTTGTGAAAAGGGACGGAACAATTAAGCTGTACGATATTGATATCAGCGAGCTTTGGCTGGCAAGTCTCGTTTACGCCCATATAGGCTGGTGGGTGGAAAATCTGTTCCGCCTGTCGTCAAAGCATATTCTTGATTCACGAAATCAGATTCTTCCGTTCTTATTCTGTTATTCCATAGCACTGTGGGCAATGTATTTTATGCTGGGTACGACGCATAAAACGAGGTTTTTTTCAAAAGAAATCATCAGCGGTAAAGACGCAGCTGCCGTTGCGCTCAGAAATATATATTATTTTACGGTAACGTTCTTATTTGTATTCTTCGGCGAAATCGTTGTAGGCAGCCTTTTTGAGAAAATATCGGGGATACAGCTCTGGAATTATAACGGCATACCGCTTCATGTTACGCAGTACACAAGCGTCCCCACGTGTGCGGCTATTTCCTTCGGCGTTATGGTTATGATGGGTAATCTCTTTGAAGGGCTTATGAAACTGATAAAAATAATACCGAAGTCGGTACTTATCAAAACGGATTGGGTACTCGGTGCGTTAGTAGTTGCCGACTGGATATATATGATGGTGAGCATTAACGTATTTAAAAAAGCACCGGCGTATTGGTCAATTCAGTTTTAGGAGGTAACATAATGAACGAGGATAATCGTATTTCTAAAAAAGTTCTGTCAGGTATTATAGACAGCGTGCTTCAGACCGACGGCGAAAAGCGTTTGGAACAACTGGAAAAGATAACCGATTTCGTGAAGATATGGGGTGTAAAATCCATACCCGATACACAGTTTAATTCCATAAAGGATGCCATTCACAACAGAGATAACCGCTGGATCAATATGATTAACGGTGCGCTCGACGAGTACAACCCGAACGTGATGAAAACTACGCTGATGAATTTTGGTTATAACGCATTTGTAAAGGGCACAAAAAAGGTAAGGCGAAACAGAGAAAAATATCATTGCAACATTCCTTGGCTTATTCTGTTTGACCCGACCTCTGCCTGTAATATGCACTGCGACGGCTGCTGGGCAGGTACATACGGTAATTATTTTAACCTTTCACCTGACGATATGGATAAAATCGTTACATAGGGAAAGGAACTCGGCATATACTTATATATGCTTACAGGCGGTGAGCCGCTTGTCAGAAAAGAGGATGTTCTTGCGCTTGCGAAAAAGCATAATGACGCCCAATTTGTCATATTTACTAATTCAACTCTTATTGACGACGAACTCTGCAAAGATGTACAAAAGCTCGGCAACATTGTATTCTTGCTCTCCGTTGAGGGCACGCCCGAAACGAACGACGCCCGCCGAGGAGAAGGACATTATGAGGCTGTAATGAATGCTATGTCACTATTGAAGGAATACGGTATTATTTTCGGCACGTCCATTTGCTATACGAAGTATAATGTAGAAGCCGTAACAAGCGACGCATTTTTAAGGATGCTCAGCTATAAGGGTGCAAAATTCGGATTCTATTTTCACTATATGCCTGTCGGCAACAACGCTAATACCGACCTATTGCCAACGCCCGCGCAGCGAAAATATATGATTAAACGCATTCGATATATTCGTTCGGATGACTGCGATATTTCTTTTTTGCCGATGGATTTTCAAAATGACGGTGAATTCGTCGGCGGTTGTATTGCGGGAGGCAGGAACTATTTTCACATCAATTCCGCAGGAGATGCAGAGCCTTGCGTTTTTATTCATTATGCCGACAGCAATATTCACACAAGCAGCCTGCTTGAAATATTGCAAAGTCCTCTTTTTATGGCTTATTACAATAACCAGCCGTTCAACAGCAACCATCTTCGCCCATGTCCGATGCTGGAAAATCCCAACGTCTTACGCAAACTAGTCAAGAGCACCTGTGCAATTAATACCAACCTCGATTCCAGAGAAGACGTGGATAAGCTTTGCGACAAATGCGTGCCTTATGCAAACGACTGGGCAATTACGGCAGAAAAAATCTGGAACAGTCAAGCTCATCATGTTCTGCAACACCAGAACTATAAGCCCGAAAACCGCACAAAATAAAATGTCTTTTATATCGTCAATAATTATGGTATAATGCCTTTATAGTTAAGGGGTGTTATTATGTGGTTCTGGTTTGCTTTAGGCTCAGCGGTTTTTGCGGCGCTTACCGCTATTCTTGCTAAAATAGGCATTGACGGTGTTGATTCCAATCTTGCAACGGCAATAAGAACGGTTGTCGTTGTGCTGATGGCTTGGGTTATGGTTTTCATTACACATTCACAAAGCGGGTTGACGGAAATCAGTAAAAAGAGCTGGTTATTTCTGATTCTTTCAGGACTTGCAACAGGCTTATCCTGGATTTGTTATTATAAAGCGTTACAGCTCGGAGAAGCGTCAAAGGTTGTTCCGATTGATAAACTGAGCGTGGTCATTACCTTAGTGCTCGCTTTCGTATTTCTTAAAGAGGAGTTTACAGCGAAATCCCTTATAGGCTGCATACTCATAGGCACAGGAACATTATTACTAACAATATAAAACTAACTGGGTTTATTATTATTTGTAAAAAAACAAAATGCTGGATTTTTTGCCAATTTTTTACTGCTCTTGGCCTGTGAAAAACGCAAATTATTCTATGAGATTGCATTTTATATATCCTTCATCATTTTAAGTATTGTTATTTGCTAAAAGGCAATTTTTTCTGTTCAAAACGGGAAATATAATGGGTATAGAATAAGGCGAGGATTTTACCCCTCGCCTCGTCTTATATATATGCTTCTATTGTTAATCTTGCACCGAGTTTGAATCCAACCTTGAAGCAGTCAAACTCAATAAGGTTTGAAAATTCTTCGCTCGCCGTTAGCAATCTCTCTAACAATTCGTTTTGCTCATCTGTCAGCGTTGCTTTCAAGCGTTCCTGATTTTGATTGACCAACCGTAGTGCTTCTTTGTAATTATCGTTGTTTTCAATGCGACTGTATTCTGTCGGTGTAATATTTCCATACCAAAGTTCTTCAAGTATTGTCATAATATCACCGCCTAATCGTATTTGAAATTGCCTGTCCACTTCCCACAGGAACACGACCACGCTTCATATCCGCACGGGCATTTTTTGTAGTATTCCTCACGGGTTATTTCTCCGCGCTCTTCCTTGTCTGCCCAATACTTCATCACCTTGTCAACATGCTTTTTCAGAGCTTTTCTGGATTTGAACCACTTGCCTATATTGCCTTTTGGCATATTGTGCTTGTGCTTTTTATTCTTATGGGCTTTTGCTTTTACACTTGCCGTTATCGTGGAAGGCGTTCTTGCAGATGCGGTTATTACTCCTGAATCCACACTTGCCGAAAACAAAACGATTACAGTTATGATGATTGATACGCACTTTTTCATATCAAACACCACCCTTCGAGTAGATAACATCGTTATAGACAATCTCTCTCGCTTGATTTGCGATGTTATTCATAGCTTGCACCCAACCCATCATATCCTCGGCTTTGAGCTTTTCGGTAACGCCTTGCTTCTCTGCAAGTTGTGTAACAAGGGTATCGTACATCTCCTTTGCTCTGACATCAACATCGTGCAGATATGTATTCAGCTTGCAGCTCGTTTTGAGATTGAGAAAGAATGCTTTGCGGTTTTTCTTGATATATTCAAGGTGACGCTGTCCCCACATTCCAATCTCATAATTGGTTTCTGTAGAAATGAGGTTTGGCAGATACACTCCGTTTACAAGTGTGTAATCAAATCCGTTCTTTTCATCAGTAATATACTTTTTCATAATATAATCCTCCGTATGCTTAATTGATATGTGATTTTCCATACCTACAATCAAACATCGGCTGATTAAAAAACTGAAGGCATCCACCCTCCTTATGGAGTGGACGCCTTCAGGGGATTTTTAATTGTTTTAGGGGCAAAAGGACAAAGTCAAAACCTATCCTTCGTTACCGCACCTCGCCTTATTTCTGCGGAGGTTTTTTTGTATAAATTGCGGTATACGACCAACGGTTCCCAAAATTTGTTTTCGGCTTGGAGCGCCGACAAATTTTGACCGTTCGGCAGTTCTTTTTGTTCGCTTCATCTGCCACTGGCAGCGCTCGCAAACGAACCTCGCTTCGCTCCCGTATTTGCTAAAAGCTCAAAAATAAAATATTAAAAAAGTACACATTCTGTTAACTTCTATTGACGTAATTATGTATTTATATATAAAATAGATCTGTATTTGTTATACGGTAAGGGCATCTCCGTCAGATACCTGTTAATTTTTCCTCGTATGCGGTCAGCTGCTCGGCGCCTTTTCCTTTAAAATGCAAATAATTAATGAAAGGATTTGATAAAAATGAAATTTTCAAAAAAATTCTCGCTGCAGTCCTTGCAGCATTAATGGCAATCTCAATGATGCCGTTCACTGCATTTGCACAAGAGTGGACAGACGAAGATGTTTGGGGACCGGATCTTCAGACAGGCGATATTTTGACTTCCAACGTTGAGAGTGTGCATGGATTAGAAGAATACACCTTGACCTTGCTGGCAGGCGGCTACGGCGATGAGTCTGAGGAAGTAGCTAATTCGGATTTGGTCATCACAGAATGGAATATTCATAGACATGAAACTCCAGAGGGCAATACTCTGATGATTGATGACATGTCTGCTTATGGAATGTATTTTCCCTATAATGCAGACGGCATGACAAACCAGTGGTATGTGGTTGATGTGAATCACGATAATGAAACCATCGTCTTGTCAGGTTTCGTCCCCAGCATTCCTACTGTCAATACCTACACCGCTACATGGAAAAATTATGATGGCGCCGTGCTGAAAACCGACGAGGAGATTGAAGAAGGCACTACCCCGACTTATTTCGGCAAAATGCCTGCAAAACCCTCAACCGATACACATTTTTATGCGTTTAGCGGTTGGACTCCGGCGGTGGAACCGATAGAAGAAGACACCACCTACACCGCAACCTTTACCGAAATGGCAAAGTCCTCTGCGGTAGACGGCTGCGAAACCTTTGTCACAAAGTCATTCGAAGATACAAGAGAATTCGTCGGCGAGCATATCAGAGCTAAAAATTCCAAGGTTACCGCCACGGATTACGGTTGGTCTGCAAATAACAACTTCAGAACTACCGTTGAGGGACGTAACGGTGAAAAGATTGTAAAGCTTGTGCTCACAAGAGCAAGCAGCTACGGTGCGGCTCCAGTTGTATATGTTAACGACACCGCGGTTAGCGGCACACTGAGCGGCGATGTTTATACTTTTGATAACCTCAATGCTACCTACGTGCATATCGGCACCGGCAGCAATGTGTGGTTTGATTTCACCGATTTGGTTGCATATTACAAAAAGGCTGAAGTATCAGAGACAATTTCCCTTGCTTATGCACCGTTAAGCACCATTTCAGGTACGCACTATACTGTCAGCGCGGACAATCTTGTGGGAGAATCTGCATTAACAATAAACGATATGCACCCTATGACAATCAATGCACGAAAAGGTGAGACGATTACAAAGGTGGTGCTGACATACAGGACGGGCGATGACAAAGATACATTATCTGCATCGTCAGGCACATTTGATGGCGATGCAACATTCTCCAATATCAACGCACAGCAGGTAACAATCAGTAGCTGGGAAAATGTGGATATTTCCGGTGTTACAGTTTATTTTGATGGTGACATCAACGATCCTACCATGACGCTGACAGGCGGCGCGAACGCCAAGAGCAGCGGCGGACTTTCGACTCAAAGCTATCTGCCCGGTGCTATGGACACAGTGACATATACTGCACTCGCAGATGCAACTTTCCCGGAGTTTGAAACATATACGCTAAACGGCGTAACCGTTGAGAGAACAAGCGATACGGTAGTTACCGTTTCAGGTACTCCTACGGAAAATACGGCAATCACTGTTCCTGATGCTGAATCGTCAAGCAAAATCGTAACATGGAATGCGACGTTACTTAATGATTATATTGCTGATGAAATAAGTGACGGAAACGGCTATTCAGACACAGCAAACGGTATAACACTTACGACGTCGGAGGGCGAAGTCGATTATTTTGGTAATAGCTATTTGGAGACCTATGATGGTACCACTCTCAGTTTTTCTACAGCTGCAGGTAAATTTACAAGTATAGAAATAGAGGCAAATAATATTTATGATGGTGGTAACTGGACAAAGGACGGAAATATACTGAAATGGAACGGTACACCTTCTGAAAGTGTAAGTCTTACGGGCGACGTATTTATCATGGGTCTTTCAAGCATAACCTTTGTCATTGAGCCCAACACCTACACCGTTACATGGGAAAATTCGGACGGAACAACTCTTGAAACCGATACGGATGTAGCAGAAGGAACAACTCCGACCTATGATGGCGCAACACCGACTAAGGCGACTGACGAGAAGTATATGTACTTTTTCTCCGGATGGTCTCCCGAAGTGACTGCCGTAACTGGCGACATAACCTACACAGCGCAGTTTGACAAACAGGTTATTGGCTTATATCTTATGGAAGGCGATGTGGTAGACAAGGATGAGACAATAAGATTTCCTCTAGTGTATCGCGGAAATGAGTTCAGCGGTCATGTTTTAAAGGTTTACTTGGACGGTGAACTTGTAAAGAGTGTGGAAGTACAGGGTGCATCATCAATCGAACCTGACCGATACTATACGACAACTCAAAAATGTATTGTAAGCCAGTTTTCAAAGGGATCAACTTGGCCGACAATATATAACACTATATATCTGACATCCTTGCACACCGTAACCTGGCAGAACGCGGACGGCACGGTGCTTGAAACCGATACGGATGTAGCAGAAGGAACAGTTCCGACCTATGACGGCACAACACCGACTAAAGCAGAGGATGCACAGTACACCTATACTTTTACAGGATGGAGCCCCGAGGTTACTGCGGCAACAGAGGATGTAACCTACACCGCAACCTACACGGCAACACCGAAGCCTGCAGAGCCGACTACCGATGTATCTTTCACAAAGGTAACCGACGCAAGCCAGATTACTGCTGAAAACATCGGCACATGCACAGCTGATGAAGCGGCGGCATGGATAGTGGCAAACTGGGATTCTATAGAGCTTGTTCCCAACCAGGCTACATTATTTGCCTTCTATTCAGACGGCGTTTTGTGCGGTTTTGCGACCGGGGATTATATAACTAAAGCCGAATTTGAGGAACATCCTGAAAACTTTATTGTTACTGATGTCCCACTTAGTGTTTTTGTAGACGCATTTAATGCTGGAAAGATATACCTCTGCACACCGTCGGCAGCTCCGGCAGAGCCGAACAACGAAACAAGCATAACAGTTGCTGACACAATCAACGAGAAGTTCTATCTTGATAAGGACTTCTACGAGGAAGCTTACGGCG
>JAFWKC010000108.1 GCA_017514345.1 Eubacterium sp. | reverse complement strand
GCAATTACACCGCCATCGTGCAAAATCGGCGCCAACAACGCGCTTGAAGCTATGGGCGCAACTGTAGCGAAGCAAAACCAAAAGGAAAGCATTAAGCTTTGGAAAAAGGGTCTAAAGGACTTTGACATTACTGAATTCAGAATAAAAATAATCACCACGCCTGAGCTTGAAAACGGACTCAAGCAGGTGCTTCAGGGCGTACAGAGCGGTATCGGGTCGGTTGTCAGAAACGGCGACGACGACAAAATCTACACCGTTTTTGAAATAAAAACGATGTCCGAGGCAGAAATCAAAAACGCCAAGATTAAGGGCGACTATGATATTGCGCTATGTCCTTTCAGGGCGACATCCGACTCTGCAGTTTCGTTCCTTCGCGCAACGGGCGAAAATTCAGGCGGCTACAACAAAAAGAAGCTCGAAAAATCACTTGTAAGCGCTGAAAAAGCGGCTGACATAAACACAAAAACTAAGTTCGTACGCGAAGCTGAGGGCAGGATTATCGGTTCATATTCCCTCTACCCCGTCATTTACGAAACGGGCTATTACGTAGAAGCAAAGGGCGTTGAGGGCGTGCAGTTCCATATGGGAACGGGGCGCGTAAGCTTTGTTAACGCCACAAGGAAAGAATAATGAAAAAGCCTTCAAAAAAACAGCTGACGGCAATCATATTCTGGGTGCTGACGGCAGTATGCTTTGGAATAATATTTTATTTTTCAGCCTGCCCTGCTGACGAATCGTCTATGCAAAGCGACTGGATATTAAAGATTATCTATTCTATTTTCGGCGAAAGCAAGGCTACTGCATTTATTGTCAGAAAGCTCGCTCATTTCCTTGAATACACGGGAACGAGCCTTATTATGAGCGCCGCGTTTTACTTTACGTTTGACAAAAACAGAATTTATCTGCCGATAATATTTACCTCGCTTTATGCGGCAACTGATGAATTTCATCAACGCTTCGTAGCAGGCAGGTCGTGCGAGCTTCGCGACTGGGCAATCGACACGCTCGGCGCAGTACTCGGCGCGCTTATATTTACGGCGATAGTATATATAATTAAAAAGATAAAAGCTCACGATATGAGGAGGGATAAAAAATGAATATTCTTGTATTTGACACAGAAGAACAGATAGGAATTGCCGCTGGCTATTATATGTGCGGTCAGGTGCTTCAGAAGCCCGATTCGGTGCTCGGTCTTGCGACTGGCTCAACGCCGCTGAAGGCATACAGGCATATGGTAAGCCTTTATGAACAGGGTGCAGTTGATTTTTCGAAGGTTACGACCTTCAACCTTGACGAGTACTGCAACCTTAACGTAAAGGACAAGAACTCCTATCATACGTTTATGTATCAGAATTTATTTGAGCACATCAACATTCCCGACGAGAATATTAATTTCCTCAACGGTAACGCTTATAATCTTGAGCTTGAATGTGAAAACTATGAAAAGAAAATCAAAAACGCAGGCGGTATCGACATTCAGCTTTTAGGCATCGGCTCAAACGGTCACATCGCGTTTAACGAGCCTGCCGACGCCTTTCAGCGCTGGAGCCACGTCGTAGCCCTTAAGGAGTCTACAATCGCTGATAACTCGCGTTTCTTCGATTCAATTGACGAGGTGCCGACGCACGCTGTAACAATGGGTATCGGTTCGATAATGCAGGCAAAGCGCATACTTATTATCGCGCTCGGCACAAAGAAGGCAAAGGCTATCAAGCAGCTTATCGACGGAAACGTAACTCCCGAATGTCCAGCATCCGTGCTTCAGTTCCACACCGACGTAACGCTTATGCTTGACCGCGACGCCGCTTCCCTGCTTTAGGAGGAAATATGAAACAGAGAAATGAAATTATTGCGATTGCGATAATGCTTGTAATATGTCTGCTGTTTGCCGCTTGCGCGCAGAAAGCTGAGCAGAAGCTGACTGACAAGGCAACCGACCCTCAGCTGTATTCGTCTGCAGTAAGCGAAGACGAAACGACGACGGCAGAAGCAGAGAGCGAAACTGAAGCTCAGTCAGCCGAAGCAGACGAAACCACATCAGAAAAAATCACAAAAACTGACGCAAATTCAATGACCTCAGACGAAGCGCTTGAGGAGCTTCAGTACTTCTACGGCTCGCTTTACACCGTTGAAAAAAGCGATGAAAACGAAAGCGAAGCCAACTACACGGTAAAAGATAAAAACGGCAAGGATTACGCAAAGGTAACCGTTACGCTATCGGACGGCTACGCAACCGAAACCGTTATTGGCACAGGCGAAGTCAACAAGATGAACCTGCTTGTATAAAAGGAGGAAACTATGGCAGAAAAAGAGAAATTTTATATAACTACTGCGATTGCGTACACCTCTCGTAAGCCTCACATCGGCAACAGCTACGAGATTGTACTTACAGACGCTATCGCAAGATACAAAAGACTTCAGGGTAAGGACGTATTTTTCCTTACGGGTACTGACGAGCACGGCCAGAAGATTGAAGAATACGCAAAAGCCGCAGGCGTAACGCCAAAGGCTTACGTTGACAAGGTTGCAGGCGAAATCCGTGCAATATGCGACCTGCTCGGCACAAGCTACGACAAGTTCATAAGAACGACTGACGATTATCACGAAAGAGTTATTCAAAAGATATTCAAGAAGCTCTATGAGCAGGACGATATCTACAAGAGCGAATACGAAGGACTTTACTGCACACCGTGCGAAAGCTTCTGGACTGACAGTCAGCTTGTTGACGGCAAATGTCCCGACTGCGGCGGCGAGGTTAAGCCCGCAAAAGAGGAAGCATATTTTCTTCGCCTTTCAAAGTATCAGAAACAGCTTGAAGCGTTTATTGAGGAAAACGAGGACTTCATCTATCCAGAGCTTCGTAAAAAGGAAATGCTCAATAACTTCATCAAGCCTGGACTTCAGGATTTATGCGTAAGCCGTACGTCGTTTAAGTGGGGCATCCCCGTTGATTTTGACCCGAAGCACGTTGTTTACGTATGGATTGACGCGCTTTCAAACTATATCACGGCTATCGGCTACGACCCAGACGGCTCAAGCGATATGTACAAAAGGTACTGGCCTGCCGACGTTCATATTATCGGCAAGGATATCGTGCGCTTCCACACTATTTACTGGCCGATTATGCTTATGGCGCTTGGCGAGCCGCTTCCGAAGCAGGTATTCGGTCACCCGTGGCTCCTTTTCGGCGAGGATAAAATGAGCAAGTCAAAGGGCAACGTTATTTACGCTGACGACCTTGTTAACCTGCTCGGCGTTGACGCAGTAAGATATTATCTTCTTGCTGAAATGCCGTACACAAGCGACGGCTCAATCAGCTACGAAACGATTATTGAGCGCTTTAACAGCGACCTTGCAAACACGTTCGGCAATCTTGTTAACCGTACAATCGCTATGCAGAACAAGTACTTTGACGGCGTTATTCAAAGCGGTAACGTAACGGAGCCGATTGACGACGAGCTTAAGCAGTTCGCGCTCGACACGGTCAAGAGAGTTGAGGAGTGCTTCTCGACCTACCGTATTGCCGACGCAGTAGAGGCTGTGCTCAATCTCGCAAAGCGTTCCAACAAGTACATTGACGAAACTATGCCGTGGGCTCTCGCAAAGGACGAGGACAAAAAGGCAAGACTCGGCACGGTGCTTTACAACCTTCTTGAAGCAATACGCTTCATCGCCGTACTGCTTTCACCGTTTATGCCGACGACGAGCGAAAAGATTTTTGCCCAGATGAACTGCGACATCAGGGATTATGAGTCGCTCGGCACCTTCGGTGCGCTCAAAGAGGGCGTAAAGGTTGGTACTGCGGAAGCTCTGTTCCAGAGAATTGACACAGAAAAAATGCTTGCTGACATCGCCGCTAAGCAGGAAGCCGCCGCAAAGGCAGAGGCTGCTGCTAAGCCGAAGGACGAGGAGGAAGAAAAGGTTGAGGAAATCTCGATTGACGACTTCTTCAAATCCGACCTCAGAGTAGCAGAAATCCTTGAATGTGAAAAGATTGAAAAGTCAAACAAGCTCCTGAAATTACAGCTTGACGACGGCTCAGGCACTACAAGACAGATTGTGTCGGGTATTGCAAAATGGTACAAGCCCGAGGATTTAATCGGCAAGAAGGCAATTATTGTAACTAACCTTAAGCCCGTTAAGCTCTGCGGCGAAATCAGCCAGGGTATGCTCCTTTCGGGAGAAAAGGACGGCGAGGTTGCAGTTACCTTCGTTGACCTCCCTGTCGGCGCGAAAATCTGTTAACAATAGGCATAAATTATGTTTAACAATATATTTGACACACATTCACACTACGACGATGAGCAGTTCGATGAGGACAGAATCGAACTGCTTTCATCTATGCGCGAAAAGGGCGTTACAAACATTGTAACGTGCGGCTGTGACATTGAAACAAGCAAGGCGAATATGGCGCTCAGCGAACAGTTTGACTTTGTGTATTTTGCAGCGGGCTTTCATCCCGAAACCCTTGAGGGAAGCGACATCGGCGATTTAGAAACAATAAAGTCGCTTGCGCTTTGCGACAAATGCGTTGCAATAGGCGAAATCGGACTTGATTATCACTGGATGAGCAGCACAAAGGAAAAGCAGAAGGAATACTTCACAAAGCAGATTGAGCTTGCAAAGCAGATTGAGCTTCCCGTTATCGTACACGACCGCGAAGCACACGGCGACACGCTTGACATACTGAAAGCGACGCAGCCTAAGGGCGTTTTGCACTGCTTTTCTGGCAGCGTAGAGATGGCGCGCGAGATAATAAAGCTCGGTATGTACATCGGGCTAAACGGCGTTGTCACCTTCAAAAATGCGCGAAAAAGCCTTGAGGTTGTCAGGGATATTCCCCTTGAACGCCTTGTGCTTGAAACGGACTGTCCGTACCTTGCGCCAGTTCCTCACAGGGGCAAACGCAACGACTCGTCGTACATTCCCCATATTGCCGAACGTATCGGCGAGGTGCTTGGTATGAGCGCACAGGAAATACTCGACGTTACAGAAAAGAACGCAAAAGAGCTGTTTGAATTATGTTAGAACACATCCTTGAACAAAACGTGTGGAACACGCTGAAAAACGACGACAAGCCCGTTGTGCTTTACGGTATGGGGCTTGGCGCAGAAAAGATTATGGCAACGCTTGAGAGCTATTCGATAGAGGTTGCCGATATTTTTGCGTCCGATGAGTTTGTGCGCGGTCACTTTTTCAAGGGCTACAAGGTGCTTAAATACAGCGAGGTGTGCGAAAAATACGACGACTTTAACGTCGTGCTGTGCTTTGCTTCGCGCCTTGACGACGTGATAGAACGCATAAGAGAAATTGATGCCGAGCATACCGTCTTTGCGCCCGACGTTCCCGTTGCAGGCGGCGGACTCTTTTCAAGAGAATACATAGAGGAAAACGAGGACAAATTTGACTTTGTTTTCAGCCGTCTTGCAGACGATGAGAGCAAACGCGTTTACGTCGACGTTCTCAATTACAAGGTTAGCGGAAAGATAAAATATCTGCTCCGCTCCTTTGCTGACAAAAGCGCAATTTACAGCGATATACTGAAGCTCACGAGCAACGAAAGCATCCTTGACCTCGGCGCGTACGACGGCGACACGATAGCAGAGTTTCTGACGGCGACGAACGGCGAATACGACTATATCACGGCGCTTGAGCCAGATGAAAAGAACTTCAGAAAGCTACTCAAAAACACCGAGGAGCTGTTCAATATATCGTGTCTTAATATGGGCGCGTGGGACAAGCACGACACGCTGATTTTTGATACGCAAGCGGGGCGTAACTCGAAGCTGTCCTCAAAAGGAAAAAGCGTCGAGGTTATCGACGTCGATTCGCTGGAGCTGTCCCCTACTTTTATCAAAATGGATATTGAAGGCGCAGAACTGAAAGCGCTTAGCGGACTCGAAAAAACGATAAAAAAATACACGCCGAAGCTTTACGTTTGCGCGTATCACAGGAACGAGGATTTGTTTTCGCTTCCTATCAAGGTGCTTGAGCTAAATCCCGATTACAAGGTCTATTTCAGACATTCAAAGTACATTCCTGCGTGGGAAAGTAATTTTTATTTTGTATAGATAAACTTAATATTTGCATAACAAAAAAGGGTGTCTTGGGACACCCTTTTTCGTTGTTAAATTACTTAACTTTTACTTTCTTTGTAGCTGAAACCTGACCGGCATAATTCTTCTTAGCCTTGGTCTTGTAAGCTCTGACGCGAACGTAATACTTCTTACCCTTCTTGAGGTTCTTGATGGTGTAAGAGGTCTTGTTCTTGCTAACCTTAATCTTCTTTTCGCCAAGCATATCCTTTCTTGTCGAATAGAATACAACATAGTAGCTTGCGTTCTTGTCTTTCTTCCAGCTGATTGTAGCGCTCTTCTTACCAGCCTTAACCTTCTTAGCTACGGTCTTGTAGAAGTATCTGTAGCTTGTCTTTGACCAGTCGCCGCGCTGCCACTGACCGTTAACCTTCTTGTAAGCAGCAAACTTGAACTCATAAAGACCGTTCTTCTTGAGCTTCTTGATTACATAGTAAGGTCTGCCGCCGGTCCATCTGTAAGTCCACTTCTTTGCGCCCTGCTTGCGGTATGCGATACGGTAGTTCTGTGCGCCCGCAATACGGTCGAAGGAAATGTTCATCAGCTTCTTGTTGGTGTTGCAAACTGTAACGATGTTAGCAGGCTGCTTAATCTCCTTGTTTACAGGAGCGCTGTCAGCCTCTGCGTCTGTCGGAATCGGAGCAACGTTAACAACAGGAAGTGTAACAGTCATTGTATGCGACTTGTCGCGCTTACAGGTAAGAACCTTAACGCCTGTATCCTCAAGTGTAGGCTCTACTGTTACAACGCCGTCATCCCAGTCGTGTCCGAGTGAGTTAACGTAATCGCCCTTGTAGCTTGCGTTACAAACTGAACAGGTGTATACGCTGTAGCCCATAGCTTCACAAGTAGGAGCAACCGTGCTGCCCTTTACATAATCATGAGCATTCGGGTCAATTGGAGTTTGATTAATCTGTGTAGTTGCTTCACAATACTCGCACTTGTAAACATCGTAACCGCCTGCAATACAGGTCGGAGCTACTGTTTCAACAAATACTGAGAAATTATGAGCGTCAGGGTCAATTGGAGTTGGGTTAATCTGTGTAGTTGCTTCACAATACTTGCACTTGTAAACATCGTAACCGCCTGCAATACAGGTCGGAGCTACTGTTTCAACAAATACTGAGAAATTATGAGCATCAGGGTTAACAGGCTGCTCGTTTCTGTTTTCTGTTGCGTTACAACGTGAGCATGTATAAATATCATAGCCAACTGCCGAGCAAGTCGGTGCTACTGTTTCTGTAAACTGATAATCATGCGCAGTAGGATCAACAGGCTGTTCGTTTCTGTTTTCTGTTGCTCCGCAGAGTGAGCAGGTATAGAGGTCATAACCTACAGTCGTACATGTCGGAGCTACTGTTTCTGTAAACTGATAATCATGCGCAGTAGGATCGGGATCTACAGGATTCCTCTTGTCATCTTTGCTACAGTATTCACAAACATACAAATCATAACCTGAATTCTTACAGGTAGGTGCAACCGTTTTATCAAATTGATAATTGTGAGCGTCAGGATTAACAGGTACGTTGTACTCGTTATACGAATCTGAGCAATATGAGCAGGTATAAACATCATAACCCTGAGTTGTGCAGGTTGGAGCTACAGTGCTTGTCTTCTGATAATTATGCGCTGTAGGAACAACAGGCTGCTCGTTTCTGTTTTCAGTTGCATTACAACGTGAGCACGTATAAATATCATAGCCAACTGCCGAGCAAGTCGGTGCTACTGTTGAGCTGTAATGATAATCATGTGCAGTAGGATTAACAGGCTGTTCGTTCCTGTTTTCTGTTGCTCCGCAGAGTGAGCAGGTATAAATGTCATAACCTGCTGTCGTACATGTCGGAGCTACTGTTGAGGTATACTGATAATTATGTGCATTAGGATTGGGATCTACAGGATTTCTCTTATCCTCTTTGTTGCAGTAATCGCAAATATACGAATCATAACCTGCATTCTTACAGGTAGGAGCAACCGTTTTATCGAATGAATACTTGTGAGCATCAGGATCAACAGGCTGTTCGTTTCTGTTTTCTGTTGC
>JAFWKC010000107.1 GCA_017514345.1 Eubacterium sp. | reverse complement strand
GGCGGCGAGCTGCTCGCAGTCGGCAAAAAGGCGTGCATTTCCTTTGACAACGGTATCACCTGGATGAAGAGCAAATCGAAATTTGCGCCGATCAAGGCTATCGCAAACGGAGAAAAGTTTATGACCTCGATTAACACGAAGTCAGGCACCGTGCTTGTTGGCGGTGAATTTGAGTACAAGAAGAACAAGTACAAGGGCGTTGAATACAGCGAGGACACGCTGTCTATCGCAGGCGGACTGTTCCCCTGCACCGACATCAAGGTGTTCGGCGGTAAATACGCTACGATTTATATTACACCCGACAACAAAGAAGTATCATTCGATATAATGTAAATGATTAACAATTAAAGCACTGTCATTCCGACAGTGCTTTTTCTTTTTCCTTTTTGTCTGAGAAGAATGCGACGAGCGCATAGAACATTCCCACCTCGATAAAGCAGAGTATGTACCGCGGGTCCTGCGCTGGAATACTGATAAAAAGCGTTGCCGCGTAAACAACGATATGCAGTATCATAAACAGCAGCTCTGCGCGTTTTTTCCTTATCAGAATGAAGCTCGAAAATACAGCTACAAGTATCCATAAGCCGCCGCGCCAGATTATGCTGCAGGTTATCGCGTTTTCACCTGAAAAATCAAGAACGCTTCCCAGAATTTCATCGGCGACAGTCGCGTGGAAAAGCTCCTCCTTGTTAATCAGCGTAGACGTCGGATATTCAAACCGCTTGCAATCCTTTGAGTTTGTAACTCTCCATACAATGTCCGTAATTTCAAAAATTGATTTGACGTATTCCTTTGTATGATTAAGAACCATTGATTTGTTTATTTCTATTATTCCGTCATAGAAGGTCTGGTCAAAATCGTAAACCTTTTCCTTTATTCCGCCCCAGTCACGCGTGACTGTATCAGCCCAGTATTTGTCCTCGTTGTAGCATCTTATCCATTCCTCAACGGGCATAATCTGTTCGAGCACCTTTTCGTTTTCAGCTCCGAATTCATCGCCTAATTTGTCGGCACACGCAACGGATAAGTAAATGGGCATAGTATATTTAACGAAGCTTGGATTAGGATATTTATGAAGAATACCGTCGCCTATTCCGACAGTTACGCCGAAGAAAACAACGATTGGCGCAAGCGCAACTGCAATATACTTTTTGATATCCTTTTTGTTCTTATACTTAACAATTCTGAAAATCACAAAGGCAATAATGCTGACGGCAATTACAGCTACTGCGGCGTGTCTGAAAAGCGATGCCAGCGAAGCGTTAAGCGCAAGCCAGAAATAGTCCCTGCCGCTTGGCACTTCCTTTCGCACAAAGTTAAATATGCTTATTGCGTACGCATACATAAACATAGAAAACATCGGGTCCTTAAGTATTACGGACGCAAAAAACAAGGGCGAGATAATAAGCAACGATAATACCGTATATACCTTTATTACCTTAATGGAGCCGAACGCTTCATAAAGTGATTTAAGCGCATAATTTGTAACGCAGAGCCATAGTGCAGTCTGGACAAGCACGGCAGAGAATACGAACGGCGCTCCAGGCATAAGCTTCATACACAAAACGACAAATATTTCGTGCGAAATCGTGTGCCAGTCAAACCATATGCCCCTGTCCTTATAATACGAATAAATCGTAATAGTGTCCGCAAAATCATAACCGTAGCCAGACGCCGCAGTAAAAATAAGCGTTACAAAAGCAATTATTATCAAATAGAATAAATACGGCTTTTTCTTGTCAGTATCAGTTTTCAGCTCCCTGCTTTTTACGAACGACGCATATGCAAACGACAGCGAAAAATACGTACTGAAATAGCAGCAGGAAAAGAAAAATACGTTAAGAAGAGCTCTTAATGCCGCGTTTTCAGTCATCACGTTTACCGTATAAATGCTGATATCGATATACGACAGCATTATCATACACAGCAGCGAAAACAGCCACAGAAAAGCATTGTCGGTTTTGTCAAGCTTCGGCTTTTTCGCGCCCGACAGCAATATGAGTATCGTACTGCCGCACGGCACCAGGGACAGTATAAGCGCGTTGCTCATATACCTTTGGTCCATAACAAGACACATTATGAAATATATAACCGATAACGCGAGCAGAAGCGCATAAAAAGGGTTTGACTTTTCCCTGCCTGCGACCTTCTCTTTTTTTATTTTTTCAAACATAAATAATCCTCACAATATATAAGCTATAACAATAATATCACAGATTATTTACATTTTCAAGAATAACGGACTATTTGCCCTTTATGCGGTTTATGACGTTCTTTTCAAGGCGTGACACCTGCGCCTGCGATATGCCGATTTCGTCCGCGGTTTCCATCTGCGTTTTGCCCTGCATAAAGCGCATATAAAGTATTCTGTGCTCACGCTCGTCAAGCTTATTAAGCTCGTCCTTCAGCATAATTTCGTTAATCCAATCCGTATCAGAGCTGTTGTCGCCGACCTGGTCCATAACGTAAATCGTGTCGCCGCCGTCGTTGTATACAGGCTCATAGAGCGACACAGGCTCAACGATTGCTTCGAGCGCAAGCACGACGTCACTCTTTTTCATACCGAGCTCCTCGGCTATTTCGTACGCCGTCGGCTCCTTGCCGTTTTTGTTTGTAAGCCGTTCCTTGACCTGCATCGCCTTGTACGCCGTATCGCGCATTGAACGGCTGACGCGAACGGGATTGCTGTCGCGCAGAAAACGCCTTACCTCGCCGATACACATAGGCACAGGGTGTACCTTGGGGAAAAACGTGTTATTTTTATTAACGAAAGCCCTGAAATCCAGCATTTAAGCCGCTTTTTCCGATTTGCTTTCGTTTGCGTTTATAAATGTATAGTAAATTTTAACTTCATCTTCTCCGATT
>JAFWKC010000007.1 GCA_017514345.1 Eubacterium sp. | reverse complement strand
GTTTTACAAAGTCCTCCAAGAATGTTACTCCAGTTTCTCTTGAAGAACAACTTGCTCCGTTGATAAAGAATTCAGAAGAAACAATCGAGCAATTAAAAGAAAACAATAATGAGCTAAGAAACAACTATGAACAATTGAGCAAATTATACGAAGCAAAGCAGAAAGAAGCGCTTGAATCTACAAAAGAACTGAAAAAAGCAAAAATAATGAACATTGTAATGTTTGCTTTGACACTTATATCTACAGTTGTAGCCGTTTGCTCATGGTTATTTCCTACAAGATAAGGTGAACTAATGGATTGTACGAATATAATAATAACAGTTATTTCAATATTGTTATCAGGGCTGTTTTCTTGGATAGCATCTTGGGCATACTATAACAAATCAAACAGAACAAATGCATTATCGCATGTTGTATCACAAGTTTTCATCTTAACAGTTGCTGAACAACCTTCAAGAGATAACGCGAGAAAGCTTCGTGAGATTATGTTTCGACACGAGCTTAAACACTTAAAAAATGAGGAACGAGCGCTGCTTGAGAAGTTATATTCTGCCTATATAGAACTATCTGCTTATAACAAAATGGAGTTGTATTCAATTATTCTAAGGGATGCAGTTTACAAAACAATAAAAGCGAAAAAAATTGAAACAGCAATCCAGCCAATTGAAAATAGTGATAAAATTGCATTGTATTCAGAACCAATTGAATACCACAAAATACATCATGGGATTTATCGCTTCTTAAGCGAAAATCAAATTGATTTTTCTCTGCTCGATGAAAAAGAATGCATTGAATATCAAAGCTGGTTGAATGATTATCTTAATGAAACGTTGCAAAAGATTCTTAATTACGATAATAATGTGAACTTTTTTGAAAACGAGAGTTTGTTTGATATTATTAATAATTCTAAGTTGTTTTTATGGCATACTGAGCAAGAGAAAGAATATTATGAGCTTGTAGATGATTTTGAAAAAACGTTTGAAAAAGAGATTAATCCTTTATGGCATGAATTCATCTTGGAAAACGAAGGCTATCCATTTGAAATATTAAAGAGAAAGAATTATGAAATTTCAGTATAAGATTCAACAATATCAAACTGATGCAGTCGAAGCGGTTGTTAACGTTTTTGGCGGGCAAGGTATGCGAGGCAGTGAGCGTTATAGCCGCGATGTCGGACTTGTTGAGCCGCAGCCTGTGCAAACCTCGCTTTTAGGATATAACGATTACGACCCGTATGATGATACTGCATATAAAAACGCTGATGTCACGCTTGACAGTTCGGCTTTGCTTCGTAATATCCAAAAGATTCAGAAGGATAACAATATCAAGATTTCATCATCGCTTGTTGACGACCTTGGTGCGTGCAGTCTTGATATTGAGATGGAAACAGGTACGGGCAAAACCTATGTTTACATAAAGACGATGTTTGAGCTCAACAAGCGTTACGGTTGGAGCAAGTTTATTGTTGTTGTGCCGAGTATTGCTATCCGTGAAGGCGTTAAGAAGAGCTTTGAAACTACCACCGACCACTTTATGGAGCATTACGGCAAGAAAGCGAGATTCTTTGTTTACGACAGTAAAAACCTGAACCAGCTTGACAGCTTTTCGAGCAACAGCGGAATTAATGTAATGATTATCAACACGCAAGCGTTTGCAGCATCGCTTAAAGAGGGTGCAAAAAACAAAGATGCTCGTATCATATACTCACAGCGTGATGAATTTGCATCGCGCCGCCCGATTGATGTTATCAAGGCAAACAAGCCTATTCTGATACTCGATGAGCCGCAGAAAATGGGTGGTGAAGTAACACAAAAAGCACTTAAAAACTTTAATCCGTTGTTTAGCTTAAACTATTCCGCAACGCACAAAACAGAGCATAATATGATTTATGTGCTTGATGCGCTTGAAGCATACAACCAAATGCTTGTCAAGAAGATTGAGGTTAAGGGTTTTGAGGTGAAAAACTTCAGAGGCACGGATAGTTATATGTACTTGCGAGGAATTGTTCTTTCAAAGAACAAACCACCTCAGGCAAAAATAGATATCGAAGTTGGTTATAACAAATCAATTAACCGAGAATCCCGTACGATTGGCGTTGGTGATAACCTTTATTACAAATCCCAGGAAATGGAGCAGTATAAAGACAATTATGTTGTTTCGGATATTGATCCTGTTAATGGTACTGTAACATTTTTGAACGGTGAAACATTAACTACGGGTAAAGCTGTTGGCGATGTGTCTGAACATGATATGCGCCGAATTCAGATAAGAGAGACGATTCTTTCGCATTTTGAGAAGGAAGAAAAGCTTTTTAACAAAGACATCAAGACGCTGTCGCTGTTTTTCATCGACGAAGTTGCAAAATACCGCCAGTACGATGACGACGGCAACGAAGTTCTCGGCGAATACGGTAAGATTTTTGAAGAGGAATATACGGATATTCTCAATGAATATATGTCGCTCGAAGATAATGAGTATCAAAAGTATCTGCGCTCTATGTGCAGCGATGCAAGCGCTGTTCACAAGGGCTATTTCAGCATTGATAAAAAAGGACATGCAGTAGACAGCACATTGAAGCGTGGCAGTGAGTTCTCGGATGATATTTCTGCATACGATCTGATTTTGAAGAACAAGGAAAGGCTTCTCAGTTTTGACGAGCCGACAAGATTTATCTTCTCACACTCTGCACTTCGTGAAGGTTGGGACAATCCGAATGTATTCCAAATTTGCACGCTTAAGCATTCAGACTCACAAACTGCAAAAAGGCAGGAAGTTGGACGAGGACTGCGCCTTTGCGTCAATCAGGACGGTAACCGCATGGATGCGATTTCCTGCGAAAACACGGTTCACGATATCAATGTTCTGACCGTTATTGCAAGCGATAGTTATAGGGACTTCGTAAGAGATTTGCAAGCTGATATTAAGAAAGTGCTTTATGACAGACCGACCAAAGCAACTGCGGAATACTTTGAAGGCAAAATCATCAAGCTTGGTGAAACTGAGCACGAAATTGATGTTAAAGAGGCTAAAAAGATTTGGAAATATCTGTATGTTAACGATTACATTGACGAAGACGACAACGTAACCGACGAATACAGAACCGACCTTGCAAACGACGCACTCGCTCCGCTTCCGATGGAATTAACAGGTCTTACTGAAGGTGTGCATAAGCTTGTACAGGCTATCTTTGACGAGCGTGTGCTTGACGAAATGATCAGCAACGCACACGATACCAAGGTTAAGGATAACCCGCTGAATGATAATTTCTACAAGAAGGAATTCCAAACGCTATGGAATTATATTAACCATAAATATGCGTATACGGTAAGCTTTGATAGTGACGAGTTGATTCAAAAATCGATTGATCACATTAATTCAAAACTGTATGTTTCCGAACTGCAATACACCACTACCTTGGGTGAGCAGAAGCGTGAAATGAATCAATACGAAATCGAGCGTAACGCATCGTTCACGACAAAGAAGTCAAGAACGCAAAATCTCAAACACGCTCAATCGAGCACAGTATCATACGACCTTATCGGCAAGATTGCAGAAGGCACAAAGCTAACACGCAAAAGTGTTGCCAAAATACTTAAGGGTGTAGCAGATAAGAAACTGTATATGTTCAAGGCTAATCCTGAAGAGTTTATTTCCAAAGTGATTAAGCTCATTAAGGAGCAAAAAGCAACTATGATTGTTGATCATATCACCTATGATACGATTTCCGGCAACTACGACAATGCGATTTTTACCGCAGAAAAAAGTTCGCAGGATTTTGCAAAAGCATTCAAGGCTGAAAAACATATTCAGGATTATGTGTTTACTGACGGTACTGCAGAGAAGAGCATTGAACGCACCTTTGCAGAAGACCTTGATTCTGCCGATGAAGTTTGCGTTTATGCAAAGCTCCCGAAGGGATTTGCTATTCCTACTCCTGTTGGAAACTATTCACCTGACTGGGCTATTGCTTTTAACGAAGGAACAGTTAAGCACATATACTTTGTTGCAGAAACAAAGGGATCTATGTCAACACTTGATTTAAGACCAATTGAGCAAGCAAAGATCAGCTGTGCAAGGAAACTGTTCAATGATATTTCGACAAGCAAAGTCAGATACGAAGCAGTTGACAATTATCAGCATCTGATCAGCGTTGTGAATAGTTTAGATTAATAATAATGGCGAATATGAGGTCGTTATACGATGTTAATGTAAGTCTGGATTCAATTGGGTTACTGAGTTCCAAAGATCAGGAAATTCCAATATTTATGTTTGGACAAACTTAAGCGCTAATGACACAGTAAAACTAATCAAAAATATATTAATGCATTTTGATATTCCGATTTCTTCGTTTGTTGTATATTTGAGAGCGGATTATACCGATTTGCATCACCTGGAAACATACACGATAGTATAGCTTTCGATGAGGTATACGATAAATTAACAGAAAAGCACCCCGAGATAGAAACGGTAGTAGCAGACAGTGCATACAAAACACCGCATATCGCAAAGAAGATATTTGATGATGGAAGAGTATTGTCTACGGCGTACAAAAGACCGATGACAATGAAGGGCGGACACGAATGGTGGAAGTATGTATATGATGAACACTTCGACTGTGTCATATGCCCTGAATACAAGGTGCTGAATTACAGCACAACAGATAGGGATGGTTACAGAATATACAAGAGTAATCCTGATATTTGCAAAAGCTGTCCAAGCAGAGAGAAATGCACCAAATCAAGAGATTGTCAAAAGCAAGTAACCCGACACATTTGGCAGGATTACATAGAGTTATGTGAAGATATACGGTACACGCCAGAATATCAGGAATTGTATCAAAAACGCAAAGAAACCATTGAAAGAGTCTTTGCGGATGCAAAAGAAAAACACGCAATGCGTTATACACCTTATCGAGGTTTGGCTCAGGTTGAAATGTGGGTCAGGCTTATATTTGCGTGTATGAACTTAAAAAAGTTGGCAATATGGAAATCAAAAGATAGCCATACTGCCAATATCTTTAATCCAGATGTGTTAAATCTACGCATTTACCAAATTTTTAACCTAACAATCAAAAAATACCCTTTGAGTGCTTAATTCTCAATGGGTATTTCGACAAGCTGTAACGGCTGTTTCACATAGATTTATGTGAAACAGCCGTTTATTAATATAATTATTGGCATTTTGTGCATTGTGACCTTGAGTTGGTTGGTTTATTGATTGTTTCTTTGGTGCAGTTTTGGTGCAACGCTGGTGCAACGCGAGTATCCTTCTGTGATATTTGAATATCCGAAGAAAATCGCTGAAACCCTTTAATTGCAACGGTTTTGGGATAAACAAATATCAGCCAAATCCGTTAGGAATTGGCTGAAAAATGGTGACCCGGACGGGAATTGAACCCGTGTTACCGCCGTGAAAGGGCGGTGTCTTAACCTCTTGACCACCGGGCCGTTGGTGGCTTTAACTGGATTCGAACCAGTGACACTGCGGGTATGAACCGCATGCTCTAGCCAACTGAGCTATAAAGCCATTTCAAATTGCAAGCAAGATTATATCTTATTATGTGTAAAAAGTCAACACTTTTATTAAATAAAATTTAATTGTTTGCACATTTGTTTGACAAAGCAATATTTTAGTGTTAGTATATATTAAATATATTGATTATTTATAAAGAGGTGTGCTTTGTGGCAAAGATGAGCAAAACCCGAAAGCAGGTATTTGATTATATAAAGGAAACGATTGACGAACGCGGCGTTGCTCCGTCGGTGCGCGAGATTTGCGCTGCCGTTGGGCTGAAGTCAACCTCGACCGTTCAGTATCATCTGAACGCTCTCGTTGAGGACGGATATATTCAGCGCGGCGACGCCAACCAGAAGCGTACTCTGACAATTTCAGGAAGAAATCAGAAGCCGCATTACGTTCCGCTTGTCGGTACGGTTACGGCTGGACAGCCGATACTTGCGGTAGAAAGCATCGAGGACTACGTTCCCGTTCCCGTCAACGCTTCGGGCAGAGAGCTTTTTGCGCTTCACGTCAAGGGCGACTCGATGATTAACGCATCAATCTGCGACGGCGATTTGGTGATTGTTGAAAAGACTCCCGTTGCTGATAACGGCGAGATTGTCGTTGCGCTTATCGACGACGAGGCAACCGTTAAAAGATTTTATAAGGAAAACGGGCATTTTCGCCTTCAGCCTGAGAATGATAATTATGAGCCGATTATCGTTGACGAGCTTGCCGTGCTCGGCAAGGTAATCGCGCTTATCAGAAATTACGAATAAGGAGAAATAAAAATGAGCGAATGTACACATGATTGTTCAAGCTGCAGTCAGGATTGCAGTTCAAGAAAGGAAAGCTTTCTGCAGCCGATGAACAAATATTCAAATATTAAACGCGTTGTGGGCGTCGTTTCGGGCAAGGGCGGCGTAGGCAAAAGCCTTGTAACGTGCCTGCTTGCCGCAAAATGCCGCAAGGCAGGGCTGAGCGTCGGAATTCTTGACGCGGATGTTACGGGACCGTCTGTTCCAAAGTCGTTCGGTATAACGAGTCACGCTATGCAGGACCAGACGGGACTTCTGCCGACAATCACAAAAACTGGCGTCAAGATGATGAGCGTTAATCTTCTGCTTGAAGATGAAAATTCGCCCGTTGTATGGCGCGGTCCAGTTATCAGCGGAATGATTCAGCAGTTCTGGAGCGACGTAAACTGGGGCGACCTTGATATTCTTTTTGTCGATATGCCTCCTGGAACGGGCGACGTTGCTCTGACAGTATTTCAGTCGCTTCCCGTTGACGGTATCGTTATCGTTTCTACGCCGCAGGACCTTGTAAAAATGATTGTAAACAAGGCGTACAATATGGCTGAAATGATGAACGTGCCCGTGCTTGGACTTATCGAGAATATGAGCTACTTTATGTGCCCTAACTGCAACGAAAAGCACAGCATTTTCGGCAAGTCGCAGATTGACGAAACTGCCGCAGAGCTTAACCTTCCCGTGCTTGCAAAGCTTCCGCTCAATCCAGATAACGCAAGACTTGTCGACGAGGGCAGGGTTGAGGATATCGAAGCAAAAGAGCTTGACGACTTTATAAACGCACTTAACAGATAGAGGTGACATTATGCCGAAAAGAAGCGACTATATTTCGTGGGATGAATACTTTATGGGCGTTTCCTTGCTGTCGGCTATGCGAAGCAAGGACCCGAACACACAGGTCGGTGCTTGTATTGTAAGCGACGACAACAAGATTATGTCTGTGGGCTACAACGGATTTCCGCGCGGCTGCAGCGACGACGATTTTCCGTGGGAGCGCAACGCGGCTGAGCCGAACGACACAAAGTATCCGTTCGTTTGCCACGCAGAGCTTAACGCAATTCTCAACTCAGGCGGACAGGATTTGAGGGGCTCGAGGATTTTCGTAGCGCTGTTTCCGTGTAACGAATGTGCAAAGGCAATTATACAGAGCGGAATAAAAGAGGTGGTTTATATCTCTGACAAGTACGCAAACACTCCTGGAACGCAGGCAAGCAAAAAAATGCTCACCGCCGCGGGCGTTAAGTTAACACAGTTTAAGAGCGACAAGGCAATTACGTTCACGTTTGACGAAAAAGAAGTTTAATATACATATAGTATAAATTGCTGAGATTATGGAAATAGATATTTACGATTTTGACAAAACGATAGTCCCCTTTGACAGCGGGTCGCTGTTTGCAGTATACTGTTTTATTCATTATCCGTGGTGCATTATCTGTCTGCCGATTATTGCTGTCGGTATGCTGCTTGCACTTTTGCACGTTATCAGCTTTACGCAGTTTAAGCGCGTGTGCTTTATGTTTTATCCGCTTATCCCTAAGGAAAAAGCCGTCAAGGGCTTTTGGGACAGGCACGAAAAAGAGGCGCACAAGTGGTTCGGCGACAGTAAGCGTTACAGCGTCGTTATCAGCGCAAGTCCAGATTTTCTACTTGACGAAATAAGCAGGCGTCTTGATTTTGACAAGCTGATTTGCACGCGACACAATCCGAAAACAGGCGCGATTATCGGCGAAAACTGCCGCGGCGAAGAAAAGGTACGGCGGCTTTTTGAGGAATTTGACAGGGACGAAATCAAGGTTATTGACGTCTATTCCGATTCAATCAGACACGACAAGGCAATTTTTTCACTTGCCCAGGGCAGGTGCTATCATATAGTTAAAGGAAAGAAAAACGAGTTCGTTTTTTCTGAAAAGTATCAGGAACAGGAACAAAAGAAATGAAGTATTTTTTAAGAGTGCTGTTTACGCTCGTGCTCGCAGTTGCTGTAGTGTTCGGCGTGTATTATTACACGAACGGCAATCCGTTTGAACAAACGGGAAGCAACGAAATTCTGACTACTGCGTCACAGGCGCCTGCAACTGAAAAAAATTCAAACAGAGAGCTTATCGCGTCGCTGCCAAAGCAGGGATATTATCTCTATAAGGGAAGCAAGGGCGCAATCCTCGTTCACAACAAAAAGGAGTTTGAGTTCAACAACTGGAGCAAGCTTATTGACGTTGAAGAGCCGAAGATGTATCTTACGGATTTTGACGGCGACGGAAGCAAGGAGCTGCTTATCCGCGTTGTTGCAACGAAAAACGAAACGACGGGTGAGCTTCTCTACGAAGTATATATGCTAAAATCAAAGACTGACGAAAACGGCGAGGAAGCGTTTGACGTTTTCGCCGCAAATCAGGCAACGTGGGAGGAGATTGTCAACAATCAAATCCGAATTGAAATCGGTCAGCTCAAGTCGTGCAAAAAGTTTATTCAGGTTTCGATGAACAACAAGAGCGAAACGATAAATTACGACGAGGAAACGGGTATTGCAGCCGATGGCTTTAGCGGTTATGCGCGCGCACTTCAGGAAAAAGGAAGCTACTGCACCTTCCAGAGCTGGTCAAAGGGCAGGGGCGTTTATACCGTAAACAAAAAGAAGGAAATCTGTATCGCAGTTGACGTTAACGTTCAGTACAGCGAAACTGAAAGTCTTCAGACAATCGGACACATAAACTTCAAGCTTGATTTTAAGGACGGCAAGTTCATAGTCAAAAACCAGACGATGAACTTTGCCGCTGACAAGGCGTATAAAATATCCGACCCGCGCTCTACCTCAGCGGAGGCGTGGAATTATACCGAAACTAACACGGACGCTTCGCTTGACGGCGCGGATAAAATAATCGACTGGATAAAATACAAGCCGCAGTACAGCGCCGACATCGCGACTCAGATGCTGTCGTTCGACGAGGAGCAGACGGATATCAGAAGCATAAGCAAGATTTATATGACAAACTCCTTTATTGAGCTGACGGCGAAAAACGGCTTTACCTTTGCTGAGCAAAATGTCGAAAACGGCGACTACTCCATTGTTATCAACAGGGGCAGCGACAACGAATACGATATTGCGTACACGGCAAAAATTCTTGAGGTTAACGGTACTCAGGTGCTCAGGATAAGCTTTGACAAGTCTTATGCTCAAAGCGAGGTTCACGCCGTTGAAATTAACTTCGGCGCCAAATAAACACAAGGCAGGATTATTATGGCAAGTGTCAGGGATATTATTATTACGGCAGATTCGACTTGCGATTTGCCGCCAGAAATAGTACAGGACAGGGATATTACGATTATCCCGCTGTCTATTCTTCTCGGCGAAAACGAATACCTTGACGGCGTTGACGTTACGCCGCAGGACATATACAGCTTTGTTGAAAAAACGGACGTTCTGCCGAAAACGGCAGCCGTGCCGCCAAGCAGGTATTACGACGTGTTTGAAAGCGCGGTCCGCGAGGGCAAAAAGGTCGTGCATATCGGACTTTCATCAGCGATTTCCTCGTCTTATCAGAACGCCTGCGTAGCGGCGAGCGACTTTGACGACGTGTATGTCGTTGATTCAAAATCGCTTTGTACGGCTATGGGACTTCTCGTGCTGAAGGCTTGCGATTTCCGCGACAAGGGTATGGACGCAAAGAAAATTGCCGACAAGGTTACAAAGCTCGTTCCAAAGCTCAGTGCCACGTTTGTGCTGAATTCTCTTGAATATCTTCACAAGGGCGGACGTTGCTCGGGCGTTGCGCGTTTCGGCGCAAACGTTCTCGGTATTAAGCCGAGCATCGCCGTTGATGAAAACGGCGCGATGGACATTGCAAAGAAGTACAGGGGCAAAATGGACGCCGTGTACAAGCAGTACGTCAGCGACTGTATTAACGACGCGGGCAAGATAGACACCTCGCGTATTGTTATTGCGACGAGCGGCGGAATTGACACTTCCGTTATGGCGTTTGTCAGGGGACTTATAGAGGGCTTCGGCAAGTTTGACGAGGTGATTTTTGCCGACGCTGGCTGTACGATTTCCTCGCATTGTGGTCCGAAAACACTTGCAGTATTTTACATAAAGAAATAAGATGTCAACGAAAAATGAAGTTTTGAAGCTGCTGATTTCAAAATCAGACGAATATATCAGCGGCGAGTATATAGCGACTGAGCTCGGCGTAAGCCGCGCCGCAGTCTGGAAAGCAATTAAATCACTGAAAAGCGAAGGCTACGACATAAGCGCCGTTACAAACCGAGGCTACAAACTCGGTGAGGGCAGCGATATTATTACTCCCGAGCTTATTACCTCAAAGCTTGATTACGAGCTTGAGGTGCTGTGCTATCCCACTATCGACTCAACGAATAACGAGGCGAAACGACTTGTGAGCGGCGGCAGGGAGGACGTGTTCCTCGTTACAGCAGATGAGCAGAGCGGCGGCCGCGGAAGGCAGGGCAAGAGCTTTTATTCGCCTGCGCTCACGGGAATATATATGTCGCTTGTGCTTCACCCGATGAAGCCGATATACAGCGCAGTCAGCGCGACGACGGCGGCGGCGGTTGCCGTTTGCAGAGCCGTTGAAAAGCTGACGGACAAAAAGCCCGAGATAAAGTGGGTGAACGACGTTTACCTTGACGGCAAAAAAATCTGCGGTATCCTTACGGAAGCGATAACGGATTTTGAAACGCAGACGGTAACGTCGGTCGTTATCGGCGTCGGAATGAACATAAGGACGGTTCAGTTCCCGAACGACGTTGAAAACGCCGCAAGCCTTAACGCAAACGTAAAGCGCCGCGAGTTGATAGCCGCGATTACAAACGAGCTGTGCCGAATTGCAAATTTGCCGTCGAGCGATTATATCGACTACTATCGCTCACATTCTATGATAATCGGCAAGCGCATTAATTTTATCAAAAACGGCGTCGTTACGCCCGCAACGGCGGTTAGCATTGAACAGGGCGGCGGACTTACGGTTCGCCTTGATGACGGAGAGCTTCTCACGCTGACAAGCGGCGAGATTAGCATAAGGAGGATATAATTATGACACTTCAACCCCTTGTTATTCTGTACGTAGTAATAGTTTTTTCGTTTATTGTAACGTCTGTATTTATGTTCAAGCCCAAGGGCGACGAGCGCGTGCATATTATATTTTTCTGGCTTGCAGTTGCGCTATCGGTGCTTGTTACCTTCATCAACGCGACTGCGCTTGCGCCCGATATGCGCGACAAGATTATTGCCGCGTGGGCTGGACTCCTGTTCTCGGCTGTCGGAATAATCGTGCGTATGATTGCGGGAAAAACGAACTCCATCGCAAACGTACTCGTTATGGTTTCTACCGTTTATGGCGTAGCAGGCTACTTTATACTGAATTAGCATTACGCAAATAACAACAAGCACGGCGATTGCCGTGCTTGTTTTGTTCTGTACTTATTTATTTTTGCGGCTCGCAAGTTACGCGTATACCAAGACGCTTCAGCAGGCTTTCGTCAACCTGCGCGAGCATAACCGTTGAGTGAAATTCTGTATTCACAAGGTTTTTCAGCTCCTTAAGAGCTGCAGCCGCATATTCGTTTGTGCTTGCCGAAATCGAAAGCGCAAGCAGCGTTTCGTCGGTGTGAAGGCGCGGATTGTGACCGCCGAGATAATTGACCTTAAGCTTCTGAACGGGCTTGATAACCTCGGGAAGAATGAGCAGAATTTCGTCGTCAATTCCTGCGAGGTGCTTAAGCGCGTTGAGCAGCATAGCCGATGAGCAACCGAGCAGCTCAGACGTTTTTCCTGTGATAACAGTACCGTCGTTCAGCTCAATTGCAGCGGCAGGCTGTGCCGTTTCTTTCGCAAGCTTTCTTGCCGCAACCGTACACGCTCTGTCCTCAACGCTGATGCCTGCCTGATTCATAAGCAGCTCAAGCTTGTATATTTCGTCGTTATTTGTCGGCAGCTTTGCGTTAGCGCAAAGTGAGGTGAAGTAGCGCCTGATAATTTCCTGCTTTGAAGCCTCGCGGCACGCGTCGTCGTCGATGATGCACTTGCCAGCCATATTAACGCCCATATCGGTCGGCGACTTGTACGGACATTCGCCGTAAATCTTGTCAAAGGTCGCCTTTAGCACGGGGAAGATTTCTACGTCGCGGTTGTAGTTAACTGTTGTAACGCCGTACGCTTCAAGATGCCACGGGTCAATCATATTGACGTCGTTCAAATCTGCTGTAGCCGCCTCGTATGCGATATTAACGGGGTGCTTAAGCGGAATGTTCCAGATAGGGAACGTTTCAAATTTTGCGTAACCAGCTTTGATACCGCGCTTGTTTTCGTGATAAAGCTGCGAAAGGCAGGTAGCCATTTTTCCGCTTCCTGGACCAGGAGCAGTAACGATAACGAGCTCGCGGCTCGTCTTGATATAATCGTTTTTGCCGTAGCCGTCGTCGCTGACAATTTTTGAAATATTTGACGGATAACCCTCAATCATATAGTGATGATATACGGGATAACCGAGTGCGCCGAGCCTTTCCTCAAATTCGGACACGCGCGCCGACGGAGCGTATTTTGTAAGCACAACGCTGCCGACCATAAGTCCGATTTCCGTAAATTCGCCGATAAGCCTTACAACGTCGTCGTCATAAGTAATGCCAAGGTCGCCGCGGCGCTTTGATTTTTCTATATCGTGAGCGCTAATAACGATAACGATTTCCGCCTCGTCCCTGAGCTGAAGCAGCATCTGGAGCTTACTGTCGGGCTGAAATCCAGGCAGCACGCGCGAAGCGTGATAATCGTCGAACAGCTTGCCGCCGAACTCAAGATAAAGCTTGCCGCCAAACTCGCCTATTCTTTCGCGAATTCTCTGTGACTGAAGTGATTTGTATTTGTCGTTGTCAAATCCGATTTTGTACATTTTTATGTCCTCCGTAACACAAAGACTATTGTATCATTTTTGAAATGATTTTTCAATTGATAATTATAAAAATATTTGCTTGACATAAAATAATTATTGTGTTATATTGTGACAAGAATAAAACCCTACTTTTTATATAGGAATTAGGAGGAAATAAAATGGAAATCACAAAGAATACGACTATGGGCGAAATGCTTGAATACGACAGAGGAATTGCGGTAATCCTTATGCAAAACGGAATGCACTGCGTAGGCTGCCCCGCCTCAATCGGCGAAAGCCTTGAGGAAGCGTGTATGGTTCACGGCATTGATTGCGACGAGGTGCTCGCCCAGATTAAAAAGTATATTGCAGAAAAGAAGGACTAATCGCCGAGCGATTAGTCCTTTATATTGCAGACGAAGGGCATAACCGCACCGAGCTCTTGCGGCTCTTTTAGTTGACATTATAAAGTAATAATGTTAATCTATTGCTATGAATGAGAAACAGGTTGCAAAAAGGTATTTATTATCGGCGCTGGGGTTGTACGTTTTCGGCGCGGTTCTGATTGGCGCATTTGCGTTTGCGCTCGGCAGCAGGGCGGAGTCCGTTTCGCTTTCGGGCGGACAGATAGCCGCGCTTGCGTTTTTGCTGCCGCTTTTGCCGTGCGCGTCGTATGCGGGCTTTGTGTCGGCGTTTCTGCGCGTTAAGGAGCTTAAACGAAAGCAAATGATTTTAATCGTTGTGCTGTTTCCTCTCGTTCTTGTCGGTGTAACCGTATTTGGACTTGTTATGCTGATACCAAACTTTTTCAGATATATAATTGTATTGTTCAAAGGCTGAGCTCAGGTGATTACATTATGTTTGTTGATATTGCAAAAGTAAGAATAAAAGCAGGTGACGGCGGCGACGGTGCCGTTGCGTTTCACCGTGAAAAATACGTAGCTGCGGGCGGTCCCGACGGCGGCGACGGTGGCAAGGGCGGCGACGTGGTGTTCGTCGTTGACGACAACCTTGCAACGCTTGCCGATTTCCGTTACAAGCGCAAGTACAAGGCGCCGAACGGCGAGCCAGGCAAGGGCGGAAGATGTAACGGCAAGAAGGGCGCAGACCTCGAAATCCGCGTTCCGCGCGGCACCGTAATCCGCGAGGCTGAAAGCGGCGCAGTTATGGCTGATATGAGCAAAACAGAGCGCTTTATTGCCGCAAAGGGCGGCAGAGGCGGATGGGGCAACCCTCATTTTGCAACGCCAACTCGTCAGGTACCGCGTTTTGCAAAGCCAGGCGTTCCAGGAGAGGAATGGGAGGTAAGCCTTGAGCTGAAGCTCCTTGCTGACGTCGGACTTGTCGGCTTTCCGTCAGTCGGAAAATCAAGCCTTATTTCCGTCGTGTCGCAGGCTAAGCCGAAGATTGCCGACTATCACTTTACGACGCTCGTTCCTAACCTCGGCGTCGTTTCGATGGGCGAGGGCAACAGCTTTGTTATTGCCGATATTCCAGGCTTGATTGAGGGCGCGAGCGAGGGCGTAGGCCTTGGACATCAGTTCCTAAGGCACGTTGAAAGGTGCCGACTGCTTATTCATATCGTTGACGTCAGCGGACATGAGGGCAGAGACCCGATAGAGGATTTTGAACAGCTTAACGCAGAGCTTGTCAAGTTCAATCCCGACCTTGCCGAGCGCCCGATGATTGCCGTCGGCAACAAAATAGATATGGCTGAGCCTGAGCAGATTGAGCGCTTTAAGCAATACGTCGAGGGCAAGGGATACGAATATTATTCTATCTGTGCGCCGATACTCGAGGGTACGCAGGAGCTTATGAACGTAGTGTGGAACAAGCTCAGGGATTTGCCACCGATTAAGGAATATGAGGTTGAGGAAATCCCGATAGAATCGATCATCGGTCAGAGCACGGGCTTTAAGATTACCGAGGAGGACGAGGGCTATTACCTCGTCGAAGCCGACTGGTTCCCGAAGGTGCTCAAGGGCATTGACACCGAGGATTACGAAGCGCTCCAGTATATGCAGCGTGTGCTCGAAAAGAGCGGAATTATCGACGCGCTGAAGGAGCGCGGAATACAAGAGGGCGACATAGTGTCGCTGTATGACATAGAATTTGAGTATATAGAATGATGAAATTTATTGAATCGGATATTAACCCAAAGCAGCTTAGTCCGCTGAACCTTGCGTTCATCGGCGACTGCGTTTACGAAATGCTTGTGCGCGAAACTCTCGTTGCCGAAGCAAACCGTCCCGTAAACGATTTGCACAAGGAAAGCGTAAAGTACGTCAGCGCAAAGGCGCAGACGGCGGCGTACGAAAAAATAAAAGACTGCCTTACTGACGAGGAGCAGGCAGTCTACAAGCGCGGCAGAAACGCAAAGGTTGGACACAACCCGAAATCTGCGTCACAGGGCGAATACCATATCGCCACGGGCGTCGAAGCATTGTTCGGCTATCTCTATTTAACAGAGCAGACAGACAGGATAAAGGAATTGTTTGCTTTGATAGAAGCGTAAAAGGAGAGTTTATAATGAAAAAAATAGTCAGCTTATTTTTGTCTTTTGTTATGCTTGCAAGTATAACCGCAGGCTTGGATTTTTCGGCTTATGCCGTAACCTCGTCTGACGGCTTGTGGGGATATACGGTATCAGGTAGCGAAGCGACTGATGTATTATATCTTGGTGATGGAACAGATGTTACCGTTCCCGAAACAATCGATGGCTATACGGTAACATCTGTTGGTACAGGCACATACGGCTTTTGTATTTATTCGCCGGGTAAGGTAGAGAGCATAACACTTCCGGCGACAGTTACAACAGTCGGAAGAATTATGTCTGATGACCTGAAAAGCATTACCATACCTGCCGCAAAGGTTGATATCGGCGGTTATGCGTTTAATAATTCCAAGCTCGAAAGCATTACGCTTAATTCGGTTGGAGCTATAGGCACAAATGCGTTTGATAATTGTTCTTCGCTTAAAACCGTTACAATAAACGGCGGTGTTGAGGAAATAGGTGGTACGGCTTTTTATCAGAGCGCGGTTGAAAGCGTCAGCATTACAGGTGACGTCGGCATAATTGACTTTCAAGCATTTATGGAGTGTGATAAGCTATCCTCATTTACGGCAAACAGCGTAAAGCAGATTAAAGACAAAGCGTTTTCTAACTGTAATAATCTTTCTCGTTTTTCATTTAATGGTGTTGAGGAAATAGGCGAATCTGCTTTTTATAATTGTGCGTTTACGAGCGTAATTTTGCCGAATTCGCTGAAAGCATTAGGCACCTGCGCATTTGAAAGCTGTTACAAAATGATTGACCTTAAGGTGTCTGGCAACAACCTTGTTATTTCTGACGCAGCGTTTGTCGGATGTAACTATCTTATAAACGTCGAAATCGGAAAGGGCGTAACAGAGCTTGGCGAGGACGCGCTGCCTATTGAGGTATTAACAACGCTTACGCTTTCAAATACAATAAAGGAGATTAACTACAAGGCGTTCAACGAAGCCAATAACAGAGCCTTGACCATTATATATAATGGAAGAAGGTCTGAGTTCTTTAAATTAGACTATGGCGTTGATATCGCGTTGAAATTCAAGGTTATATTTACGGTTTCGGAGGAAGTAACCGGCGGAGATCTTCCTGCCGGGACGAACGGATCCATGTCGGAAACACTTTCGGACAGGTCGGAGAAAACCGACGACGGCTACCTCCTCCGCCTCCCCGCCGTCGAGGAGGACGGGCTCTACCGCCTGCGCGCCGTCGGACATGATAAGGCCGGGAACGAAACGATAGAGGAAGTGACATTTTCAGAGAACCGGAACGGGACGGTGTTTGAGAGCGAACAGGGGGAGATAGCCGGCGACTGGACGGCTGAGCCCGTGAAACCTTCCTATAAGATTCATGACGTGGATGAGGTTTCCATCCTCAGCTTCAGCGTGAACGGGGAGGAGGTACCGTATCAGTACGAGAACGGCCGGATTGTGATGGGTGAGACCCTGAAGAATGACGGGCTCTACAAAGTGGCGCTTGAGACGATGGATGCCGCCGGACACCGGAGCGTGATGGAGCCCGAGACGATCGGCATCGACACCACGCCTCCCGAGCTTGAGATCAGCGGGATCTCCGGCAGCAGAAAGCTCTACTTCGAGCCTGTGGAGATTACGCTAACCAGTGACGACCCCGAGGCGGAGTATGCCGAACTTACCCTGGACGGGAAAAAGCTCGCGCCGAACGACTACACGAGGGCCGGCAGCCGCGTCGTCTTCAAAGTCAAGACCTTCGGGGAGCACTCCGTCACGGCGCAGCTCGTGGATCCCGCCGGCAACAAAAGCGAGAGCGTCACCAGGACCTTTATCCTCACGGACGATCCCTGGCTCCGCTTCACCGCGAACCCCGCGGTCATCGTATTCGCCATTGCGGCAGCGGCCTTCGGCGCGGCCATGGCGGTCCGGGCTTATCGTTCGCGCGCGGCTAAAAAAACACTTGACTCACAAGATCC
>JAFWKC010000106.1 GCA_017514345.1 Eubacterium sp. | reverse complement strand
TCTTCAAAATATCAACGTGAGGATTTGTGTGAGCGCGACAGCGTTTATTCGTATATCACGCTTGGCGAAATGTTCGCGCTGTATGATTTAATCGACGAGCAGGCAGTCGAAAGGTATCTCGACAAGGCGCTCAATTACAACTCAAAAGAGCCTGCGCGAATGATTCTGAGCTGGGCGGAGGAAGATAACATGGTAATTACTTAATTTATTATATTATAATATTGCAATTTAAAAGTATATGTGATATAATATATCGATTATATAATTGGGGAAGTATGCGAAATGGTCGTTTTGGGCATTGACCCAGGCTACGCAATCGTAGGCTGGGGCGTAACTGAATATGTTAACGGGCGTTTCAGGGTGCTCGGCTACGGCGCTATAACTACCGAGGCTGACACTCCTTTTCCCGAAAGGCTGCAGATTATCTACAACGATATGTGCTACCTGTTTGAAAAGTACAAGCCCGACGCGATGAGTATGGAAAAGCTGTTTTATAACTCAAACCAGAAAACAGTTATCGACGTAGCGCAGGCAAGGGGAGTAATCACCCTTTCGGCTCAGATGTATGGCAAGGATATTTTTGAATACACGCCGCTTCAGGTCAAGCAGTCCGTTACGGGCTACGGCAGAGCGGAAAAAAAGCAGGTGCAGGAAATGACAAAAAGTATTCTTGCACTTCCCGCTGTTCCGAAGCCTGACGATACAGCCGACGCGCTCGCCTTGGCAATCTGCCACGCGCATGCAAACGGCTCGTCAATCGGAAGACTTAATGAAATGATAAAGAAACAAATCGGTGAATAATTATGATTTATAATGTTAAAGGTATACTTACATATACGGACCCGACGTTTGCGGTTGTCGAATGCGGCGGAGTCGGCTTTAAGTGCTTTGTCAGTATGACTACTCTTAAGGAGCTTCCCTCAATCGGCAACGAGGTCAATCTTTACACATATATGTCCGTACGTGAGGATGCGCTCGACCTTTTCGGCTTCTTTGAGGTTGACGAGCTTGAAGCGTTCAAGCTTCTGATTTCCGTCAGCGGAATAGGACCGAAGGCGGCTATTGCAATTCTCAGCGTGCTTACGCCTTCAAAGCTGTCGATTGCTGTTGCAGGCGGCGACGTTCGCTCAATCCAGGCGGCGCAGGGCGTAGGCAAGAAAACTGCCGAACGCGTTGTACTGGAGCTTAAGGACAAGATGGCTGGCATCGGCGCGTCGGCTACTGAGGTGCAAAATATTCAGTCCGTCGCAACCTCTGACAACGCGCAGGAAGCAGTTGAGGTTCTTGTTTCGCTCGGCTTTAACCAGAGCGACGCGGCAACTGTTATCGGCGCTATGGACAAATCCCTGTCTGTTGACGATATGGTCCGCAAAGGACTACGACAGCTTTCAAGTCAGTTATAATTAATACACTTTCGCCTTTGACCTTTGGTCTTTGGCTCTGAACAAGGGTGAACATAATGATAGAAAACGAAATGGATTTTGAGGGCAGACTTGCAGCCCCCGAATACACTCCCGAGGATACGGAAATAGAAAACTCGCTTCGTCCCAAGCAGCTGTGCGATTACATCGGACAGCAGAAGGCTAAGGAGAATTTGTCCGTGTATATCGAAGCCGCCAAGCGCAGAGGAGAAGCACTTGACCACGTGCTCCTTTACGGACCTCCGGGACTCGGCAAAACCACGCTTGCAGGTATAGTGGCAAACGAGATGGGCGTTAATATTCGCGTTACCTCGGGTCCTGCTATTGAAAAGCAGGGCGACCTTGTTGCAATACTTTCAAATCTCGAAAGCGGCGACGTTCTGTTTATTGACGAAATCCACCGCCTTAACAGAACGGTAGAGGAAATCCTCTATCCTGCTATGGAGGACGGAAAAATTGATATTATTATCGGCAAGGGACCGTCGGCGAGAAGCTTCCAGCTTTCGCTCCCGCGCTTTACGCTTATCGGCGCTACGACGAGAGCAGGTCAGATTTCCGCACCGCTTCGCGACCGCTTCGGCGTAATACTCAGACTCGAAATGTATACCAATGATGAGCTTGCCGAGATTGTACACCGCTCATCAAAGATACTCGATATTCCGCTTGACAGCGAAGGCGCGTATCAGATAGCAAGCCGTTCGCGCGGAACACCGCGTATCGCAAACAGACTTCTTAAACGTTCGCGCGATTTCGCCGAGGTTAAGCACGAGGGCGTTATCACAAAAGCGGCAGCAGAGGAAGCGCTCACAAGTATGGATATTGACGAGCTCGGACTTGACGCAATTGACCGCCGACTTCTTACTACTATGATAAAGAATTATAACGGCGGACCTGTAGGACTTGAAACGATTTCAGCCGCTATCGGCGAGGAAAGCGTTACAATCGAGGACGTGTACGAGCCGTATTTGATGCAAATAGGCTTTCTTGCGCGCACTCCGCGCGGAAGATGTGTAACGCCTGCGGGCTATGCTCACCTCGGTATTGAATTCAATCCGAACGGTAACGGCACCGAAACAGCACAAACTAAGCTTGATATTTAATGCTTTAGACCTATACTTAACTGAAAGGATTTTATTATGGGTAGATTATTCGGAACAGACGGCGTAAGAGGTATCGCCAACAAGGATTTAACTAATGAGCTTGCTATGAAAATCGGCTCTGCAGCGGCAACCGTTCTTTTAAGGGAAGCAAAAAGCAGCAAGCCGACAGTTCTTATCGGCAAGGATACAAGAGCCTCGGGCGATATGCTCGAAGCGGCGCTTACGGCAGGACTTTGCTCTGTTGGCTGTAACGTGCTTTCAATCGGTATTGTGCCGACTCCTGCCGTTGCATATCTTGTAGGTAAATATGAGTGCGAAGCAGGTATTATGATTTCCGCTTCTCACAACCCCTGCGAGTATAACGGTATCAAGATTTTTCAGAAGTCGGGATATAAGCTCGACGATGCGATTGAGGAAGAAATCGAAGCGATTATTCTTGACGGTACAGAAGAGCCAGCGCTCAAAATCGGCGGCGAGGTAGGTAACAGACTTTACTCAAAAACGGCTGTTAACGATTACATTGAGCACGTTGTTAATACTGCTTCGGTAAGATTTGACGGAATGAGAATTGCGCTTGACTGCGCCAACGGCTCAGCCTCTGTTTGTGCAAAGGAAATCTTCACTCAGCTCGGCGCAAAATGCATTATGCTGTCTGATACGCCTGACGGCACGAACATTAATAACGACTGTGGCTCAACTCATCCCGAGGAGCTTATGAGCTTCGTAAAGGACGCTAACCTCGACCTCGGTCTTGCCTTTGACGGCGACGCTGACAGAATGCTTGCTGTCGATGAAAACGGCGAGCTTGTTGACGGCGACAAGGTTATCGCAATCTGTGCAAAGCGTATGCAGGAGGAGGGCACGCTCAAGCAGAATACGGCAGTTGTAACTGTTATGAGCAATATGGGCTTCTTCAAGTTCTGCGACGAGCACGGCATACACTGTGCAAGAACTGCCGTCGGCGACCGTTACGTTCTCGAAAGAATGCTCAAGGACGGCTATAACATCGGCGGCGAGCAGTCAGGACACGTTATTTTCCTTGATTATGCTACGACGGGCGACGGTGAGCTTTCTGGCGTAAAGCTTATTGAAACGGTTGTAAAATCAGGCAAAAAGCTCTCTGAGCTTGCATCGATTATGGAGGTTTATCCTCAGGTGCTTATCAACGTTAAGGTTTCACCCGAGGGTAAGCAGAAATACAACAACGACGAATATATTATTGCCGCAACCCAGAAGGCAGAAATGGAGCTTATGGGAGACGGACGTGTGCTCGTTCGTGTATCGGGTACTGAGCCGCTCGTGCGCGTTATGCTTGAGGGTAAGGACATTGACCATATCACACAGCTCGGCAACGATATTGCAGCGGTAGTTAAGGAAAGACTTAGTTAATTTAACGAGATATGAGATATTCAAAAGACTGGAAGGATTATGAGCTTATCGACTGCTCAATGGGCGAAAAGCTTGAACGCTGGAACAGGGAGATACTTATTCGTCCCGACCCGCAGGTTATTTGGAAAAGTGAAAAAACGCACAGGCTCTGGGCGCAGCCCTCGGCTCAGTATTTCCGTTCGCGAAGCGGCGGCGGAAAGTGGAACGTCTATAAGCGTATGCCGTCGGCGTGGCAGGTGAGGTACAAGGATTTGACCTTTAATGTCAAAACAATGGGCTTCAAGCACACGGGACTGTTTCCTGAGCAGGCTGTTAACTGGGACTTCGTGCGCGAGGTTATTAAAAGTAGCAACCGCGAGGAAGTCAAGGTGCTTAACCTCTTTGCCTACACGGGCGCCGCAACAGTTGCCTGCCTTAAGGAAGGCGCGAGCGTCGTTCACGTTGACGCGTCAAAGGGTATGACGGCGTGGGCTAAGGAAAACGCCGAAGCAAGCGGCGTGTCCGAAGGCGAGGTGCGCTGGATTGTCGACGACTGTATCAAGTTTGTGCAGCGCGAAATCAGGCGCGAGAACAAGTACGATATTATCATTCTTGACCCGCCTTCGTACGGCAGAGGACCTCACGGCGAAATCTGGCATCTTGAAAACAGCATTTACGACTTTATGACTATTGTCGAGCAGGTGCTGTCCGACGAGCCGCTGTGTGTAATTCTTAATTCGTATACAACAGGGCTTTCTGCTTCTGTTATGAAATATATTCTTGACGACGTTATCACAAAAAAACGCGGCGGAAACGCTTCAGCCGATGAAATCGGACTTCCCGTTACCGCAAGCGGAGGAATTCTTCCGTGCGGCACTACTGCTATATGGAAAAGTGATAACTAATTAAATGCTATGGATTTAATCAGATTTGAAAATGTTGATTTTTCCTACATCGTAGTTGACGATGAAAATCCTGACGTTAAACACGAGATAAAGGTGCTGGAAAACTTCAACCTGACAATTGAACAGGGCAGCTTTACTGCAATTCTCGGTCATAACGGCTCGGGCAAATCAACTATTGCAAAGCTGACAAACGGCGTTTTGTTTCCGAAAAACGGTGCAGTTTTCGTAAACGGAATGCAGACGAAAAACGACGACTCGATTTTTGACATACGCCGCAACGTCGGTATGGTATTTCAAAATCCCGACAACCAGATTGTTTCGTCAATCGTCGAGGAGGACGTCGCTTTTGGAGTTGAAAACCTCGGCATACCCTCCGAGGAATGCAGAAAGCGCGTTGACGACGCGCTGAAAACCGTCGGTATGTATGAGTTTCGCGAAAAATCGCCGTCCAAGCTTTCGGGCGGACAGAAGCAGCGCGTCGCAGTTGCGGGCATTATCGCGATGAAGCCTATGTGCATCGTGCTTGACGAGCCGACTGCTATGCTTGACCCGAGCGGACGAAAAGAGGTTATTGATACGGTTGAAAAGCTCAACCGCGACGGTATTACAATTCTTCTTATTACTCACAATATGGACGAGGCTGTACGCGCTGACCGCGTTATCGTCGTTGACGACGGCGTGATTAAGCTCGACGGCTCGCCGCGTGAGGTATTTTCAAATATAAAAGCGCTCGAGGCTTTACAGCTCGAAGCGCCGCAATCTACAAAGCTTATTGACGTTCTCGGTATAAAAACCGAAAACACAGTTTTAAATTCCAGGGAGTGTGCAGAGGAGCTGTTCAGTATTCTCGGCAGGTAAAACGTTATGGCGTTACTTGAATGTGAAAATTTAACATATCTTTACTCTGTCGGAACGCCGTTTGAAACGACTGCCATCGACGGTATTTCCTTTTCTGCCGAAAAGGGCGAAATCATCGGCGTTATCGGTCATACAGGCTCTGGTAAATCGACCTTTATTCAGCACCTTAACGGACTGCTTGAGCCGCACAGCGGAACGGTAGAGCTTGAGGGCAAGAACATCTGGACAAAGGAAAACAGAAAGCACATAAGAGCTGTTCGATTTGCAGTAGGACTTTGCTTTCAGTATCCCGAATACCAGATTTTTGAAGAAACGGTATTCAGGGAAATCGCATACGGACCGAAGCAGATGGGACTTGACGACGAGGAGGTTGCGCGCAGAGTTTACGAAAGTATGCAGTTTGTCGGCATATCGCGCGAGCTTGAAAAAACCTCGCCGTTCGATTTGTCGGGCGGACAGAAACGGCGCGTTGCGATTGCTTCAATAATCGCTATGAAGCCGAAGGTGCTTATCCTCGACGAGCCTTGCGCTGGACTTGACCCGAAGGGACGCGAAAAAATCCTTAACCTTATACGCGATTATCAGAAGGCTGAGGGCAATACTGTTATTTTTGTTTCGCACTCTATGGAGGATGTTGCAAAAATCGCCGAAAAGGTGCTTGTACTCAGCAAAGGCAAGGTCGCTATGTACGGCGAAGTCAGCGAGGTTTATTCGCACGGACGCGAGCTTAAGGATATGGGGCTTAACGTGCCCGAGGTAACCGACGTGTTCCTCAGACTTCACGATATGGGCATACCCTGCAGAACTGATATTTTCACACTCGAAGCTGCGGCGGACGAGTTTAACAGACTTCGGGAGGTGAGCGTATGATAGGCGATATCACTATCGGTCAATACTTTCCTGGAAATTCAATAATTCACCGCCTTGACGCAAGGATGAAAATGGTGCTGATATTTGTTGTTATGGTATCGATTTTCTTCTGTCAGAATTATTTTTCGATGGGACTTGCGGCATTTCTCGTGATTGGCACCGTGCTTCTTTCGAGGATTAACCTAAAGGTAATACTAAAGGGTATGAAGCCCATAATCTTTATCGTAATTATAACGACGCTGCTCAATCTGTTTTACGGAACGGGCGAGCCGATATTCAGACTCGGCATTATTCGCATAACGCAGAGCGGACTGAATAACGCAATATTTATGGCGCTGAGAATTCTGCTTCTTGTAGTTTCGGGCTTAATGCTGACGTATACGACAACGCCTACACAGCTGACGGACGCGATAGAGTCGCTACTGAAGCCGCTGACGGTGTTTAAGTTTGACATACATTCGCTTGCGATGACGATGACTATTGCGCTTCGCTTTATCCCGATACTTATAGAAGAGGTCGAAAAGATAATGGCGGCGCAAAAATCGCGCGGCGCAGATATGGAGTCGGGCGGATTAATTAAGAGAGTAAAGGGAATAATTCCCGTGCTGATACCTCTTTTCATCTCGTCCTTCAGAAGAGCAAACGAGCTTGCTGACGCGATGGAGTGCCGCTGCTACCGCGGCGGAGAGGGCAGAACTAAGATGAACGTAAATCATCTTGTGCTGCGTGATTATATTGCGCTATGCCTTGTAATTGCTTACTGTGCAGGTATCGTACTGCTAAAGATTTATACTCAAAGAGTGATTTAATGAAACGTCTTTTAATCACAATTAAATATGACGGTACTGAGTATCACGGCTGGCAGGTGCAGAGTAATGCTCTGTCCGTTCAGGAGGAATTTCAGAACGCCGTCGAAAGGGTTTTCGGAGAGCGCCTTGACGTTAAGGGCTGTTCGCGGACGGACAGCGGAGTTCACGCCGATATGTACTGCCTGACGCTTGACACGGATATGAATATTTCCTCCGAGGGCGTCGTTATGGCGCTTAATACGAAGCTGCCGAAGGATATCAGCGCAATTGACTGCAAAGAGGTACCAGACACCTTCCATCCACGCTATGACTGCAAATCAAAAACATACGTTTACAGGATTTATAACGGAAAAATCCGCGACCCGTTTTTAGAACGATATGCGTATCACTACAGATTTCCGCTTGACGCCGAATACCTTAACAGCGAGGCTCAGCATTTTGTCGGCACTCACGATTTTTCGGGCTTCTGCTCCGTAAAGAGCGACGTCGAGGACACCGTACGTACCATTACAAAAGCAGAGGTAAAGCGCGAAGGCGATATGGTGCTTTTTACCTTTGAGGGCGACGGCTTTCTGTACAATATGGTACGGATAATGGTCGGCACGCTTCTGTTTGTCAGCGAGGGCAAAATAAAAAGCGGCGAGCTGAAGGACGTCATTTCATCAAAAACAAGAAGCCGCGCAGGTAAAACCGCACCTGCAAAGGGACTTTATCTAAGCAAAGTAAATTACTGATTCAGGAGAATAAAATGCCATCAAATCAGCGTGAAAATGCGCGAAAAGAAAAACAGCTCCAGAAGGAGCGTAAAATCAGAATAATTATATGGGCTGTGTTAATTATAATTGCAGTCGGACTTGCAGCTATGCGCGTTGCAGAAATTGACTTTTCTGCGCTCAAAAGCAGACTTACGGGAAGTCATATGGGAATAACTACCGAGGCGGACGCATATCCTTATACGCTTGATACCTCGGCGGGCGTTAAGCTGTCGCTCGTTAACGACAAGCTCGTTGCGCTTACTGATTCGTCCTGCCGCGTGCTTAATCCCACAGACGCAAAGGAAATGTACAGCTTTTCAAGCGGATACGCAAATCCTATTATGAATTCAGCGGGGAAGTATCTTTTTACTATCGACCAGGGCTCAACGCGTATTCGTCTTGATACTATTGCTGAAAACGTCTACGAAAATACGCTCAAGGAAACTGTAATCTGCGGCGACGTTGCAAAAAACGGTAACGTTATTTACGCCTGCCGAAACAGCAAGAACAAGACCGAGCTTATCGTTATGAACAGCGCGCTCAAAAAGCTTGTAAAGCTTCCTGTCAAGGACGGTTATATCGTCGCTGTAGCAATTGACTCGTCAGGTAAAAGATATTCATATGCCGCCGTAAACTCTAAGGACGCAAAGCTCGTTACTACGCTATACACCTTTAACCTTGGCGATAACGAGCCGAAAGCAACGTTTGAATATACGGACAGCAACGTTCTTGATTTGCAGTATACCGAATCGGGCGAGCTTTATTACGTCGCTAACGATACTGTACATCTTATTAAATCACACAAAAAGGACGTAGAGGTTTTCGCTCACGGCAGCGTTAACACCGTTCTGTTTAACTACACAAGAGATGGCGAGCTTGTGTACGTTTATTCAAAATACGCCGACGCTCGCGAAAATGAAATTGCATACGTTAATTCGGGCGGCAAGGTCAAGACCTCGATTAAGGTAAAGCAAAAGCCGAAATTCATTTCAGCGACTAACGATATATGCGTTCTGTTTTCAGATAAGCTCGTCACTTATTCGCTCACAAAGGGCGATGAAAGAGGCAGGGTTGCCTGTGACGACAGCGTAACGAGCGCGTATAAAATTTCCTCAAAAATATTTATAACAAGACATCAGCTCATCGATGTCGTCGAAACCAAGGTGGAAAAATGACAATTTTTAATTACACGCTTAACGGTATTGATTTAGGCTTTATACTGTTTTTTGCGCTTCTTGCCGTGTTCGGCTACAGAAAAGGAATTTTTCTCAGCGTGCTCGGCTTTATACGCTGGTCTTTCGGAATGCTTCTGTGCTTTTTTGTGAGCAGTAAATACAGCCTTGGCATTTATAACGGGTACGTTAAGCCGAAAGCGCTTGAATATATCAACCAGAAAATTGTTACCTCGACTAACCTTGACGAGATAAGCAAAAACCTCGGCGAGCTTCAGCAGAGCCTACCGAAAGCTTTGGAGGGAACCGTTGACCTTTCAAAAATAAATCTTTCAAGCGCAGACGCCGCAAAAACGATACTTGAAAACGTTTTTGAGCCTGCATTAATCACGCTTACAAAGGTGTGCGTGTTTTTGGCTGTATTTGCCGTGTTCTTCTTAATAACGGGAATTATTATTCTTGTTATCAGAAACAGAAACAAAAAGAAGGACAAAGACGGCGACTCAAAGCTTCGCAAAACGGATAAGCTTTTCGGACTTCTGTTCGGCGCAGTAAAGGCGGCAGTTATTATCTGCGCCGTTACCGCGGCTATGCTATGGGCTGTCGAATACTATGAAAATAACGGAGTGACAAACTCCTTTGTTGAATATGTCAAAGCAAGCTCGCTTGTTCAGATTATCAGCGAAATAAATCCATTTAACGCAATTACGGAGGGACTAATCTGATGAATAACGACATCCTCAAAGACAACGTTGGAAATCTTTTTGAAAACTGGAACACAATTCCGAACTGGCTCAGCTTCTTCAGAATTGCTATGATACCCGTGTTCTCGGTGCTGTTTATCAAGGAGCTTTACATACCTGCATTCATCGTAATGATTGTAGCGGCGCTTACCGACCTGTTTGACGGCAAAATCGCGCGCAAGTACAATATGGTATCAAATCTCGGCAAAATCCTTGACCCCGTAGCCGACAAGCTTTCTCAAATGGCAATCGTTATCATACTGATTGTCAAGTTCTGGAACGACGGCATTAAGTATGTGCTGTTCCTCTTTATTGCAAAGGAGCTTGTAATGATTATCGGCGGACTGTTCCTGCTTTCAAAGGGACTCAGACCAGGCGCCGCTGAAATATGGGGCAAAATTGCAACGACGGTATTTTATATCTTTATGATTGCGATTATCGCTATCGGCGGACCAGAAAGCGCGCTTGCAGGCGTTGCGTTCTTCCAGCCAATTATTCTTTCGCAAGCTATCATAAACGTTATGATTGTTATTGCGGCAATAATGACGTTTGTGTCGCTATTCAGCTACGTTCCTGGATTTTTTAAACAGCTTAAAGAAAAGAACGCTGAAAACGAAACAGAAAACAAACAATAGGAGAAAATTAGCATATGAATAAAAATATGTGTGCGCGCTGCGGCAAAAGACCTGCCATAGTATTTATACAAAAAATGGAGGGCGACGAGGTAAAGCCAGAGGGACTTTGCATCAACTGCGCCCGTGATTTGAATATCGGACCTATTCGCCAGATGATTGAAAAGCTCGGTATCAGCGACGAGGATTTGGAAGCCGCTTCCGAGCAGATGAATATGTTTATGGAAAATATGGACGATTTCAACTTCAGCGACCTTGGCGAAATGTTCAATCCCGACAACGCTGACGGCGCCCAGACTATGCCGTTTCAAAATCTTTTCGGCGATATGGGAAACGTTGTAGAGCCAGATTCGGGCAACGCAAAGGACATAAAGCAAAAGAGAAATAAGAAACGCCACAAAAACTCACAGGACGACTCGCGCAAATTCCTTAATCAGTATTGTAACAACCTTACCGAAAAAGCAAAAAACGGCAAGATTGACAACATTATCGGCAGGGAAAACGAAATTTCGCGTACTGTTCAGATACTTTGCAGAAGAACGAAGAACAACCCCTGCCTTATCGGTGAGCCTGGAGTCGGCAAAACTGCTATTGCAGAGGGACTTGCTATAAAAATCGCAAAGGGCGAGGTTCCCGCTCGTCTTGCTGACAAGGAAATCTACCTTCTTGATTTAACTGCTCTTGTTGCTGGAACTCAGTTCCGCGGACAGTTTGAAGGCAGAATTAAGGGGCTCGTTGACGAGGTAAAGCACGAGGGTAATATAATCCTCTTTATCGACGAGGTGCATAATCTTGTAGGCACAGGCGACAGCGAAGGCACGATGAACGCCGCAAATATCCTTAAGCCTGCGCTTTCGCGCGGCGAGATTCAGGTTATCGGCGCGACAACCTTTAACGAGTACCGTAAATATATAGAAAAGGACGCTGCGCTTGAACGCCGTTTTCAGCCCGTAAAAATCGAAGAGCCGTCTATTGACGACGCGTATCAGATGCTTCTCGGTATTAAGGGATACTATGAGGATTATCACAAGGTACAAATCAGCGATTCGCTTGTGTACAGAGCTGTTACAATGTCTGAGCGCTTTGTTACTGACAGATACCTTCCCGACAAGGCTATCGACCTGCTTGACGAGGCGTGCACGGGCGCAAATCTGCGTAATCCTGCTATCAGCCAGTATCAGATGCTGCTTGCTGAAAAAGAAAACCTCAGCGAAAATATAGAGTCGCTTTCTAATCCAGAAGAGGACGAAAAGATTGACTATGAGCTTATCTCTAAGCTGAAATCAAAGCTTATCAATATCGAAAATCAGCTTCCCGAGCTCGAAGAAAAGGCGAAGGACAATCAGGTGCTTGAAAGCGACCTTGCTCGCGTTATCTCGCTCTGGACTGGTATCCCTGCTTCAAAGGTAGAGCAGGGCGACGTCAAGAAGCTTGCAGCGCTCGAGGACGAGCTGAAAGCGCATATTATCGGACAGGACAAAGCAATTGCAAAGATTGCGAGCGCCGTCCGCCGCGGCAGAATACACATAAGCCCGAAAAAACGCCCGCAGTCCTTCATTTTTGTAGGACCTACAGGCGTAGGAAAAACTGAGCTTGTAAAGCAGCTTGCAAACGCGATGTTTGACTCGCCCGACAATCTTATACGCCTTGATATGAGCG
>JAFWKC010000105.1 GCA_017514345.1 Eubacterium sp. | reverse complement strand
TGCCATATCGCTTTCAAAGAATGCAATCGTGTTGTCAATAGAGGAAATATCCTCCTCTGCTTCGTCAACAAGCATCCTTCCTGCTTCGGTTTCTGCTTCTGTTCCTATTGCATCAATATAGTTCTTCGCAGCAGTTTTCAGCTCTTCGCAAGCGCTTACAGCGTCAATAACAGCCTGCGCCATTTCTTTAGTCGTCATTATAATTTCTCCTTTAAACTATTAACAGAAAGGCAGTCCGCCTCTTTTAATAACCTTTTATATCTGTCCATATTGTACTGGGAATGTTCAGTTTCCTTTGACCAGAGGTGAACAGTCCACGCGTCAGAACCGAAATATGTATTTATAAGCACGCCGATTACAGCCATTTTGACCTTTGACAGCAAGTCACCGTCAAAAACTGCGTCAAGAAAATACTTATATATAAAATATGCGGTAATATTTTCATTTGCAGACGTGTTTTCTATATCCTTAATCTGCATATTGCTTACTTTTTCGCGCCATTCGGGATTAATCAGCTCAGGATTAATAAACACGTCCCTAAAAGCTATATCGTCGCCGCCTTCTTCGTACGCGCCGAGCTTTTGCTGAACAGAAACGCCTAATTCAAGAAGCTCACGAAGCCTTTCGGTAATGTGCTTGTCCGTTTCAAGAATGTCAAACGCCTTCTGACGGGCGTTTTTTAGCATTATATACGTTTCGGCGTCAATATCATTAAGGCTCGGAAGCTCGTCTGTGACTTCTTCTTCAAACCGAAGATGCCCTTCAAGATTATACATCATATCAGCCGCAACGGGACACGAAAAAGATATACCAATCTCTCTCGTTCCGCCGAAATCGTGAATAAAACGTGGAAAAGTGCGGCAGGTAAACGGAGTATGCTCGCCTCCGATTGCTATGTGCATATCGCAGAGGTTTTCATCATTAAGAAAAGGACAGCGTTTTTTCGGCGCAAGCGTAAAAATCGTATTGTCAAATTCGTCCTTGCTCAAAACGCGGTCTATTCGCTGCTTAATTTCAAGCGAGCTGTCAAGTGATTTGTAGAATTCGAGCGATTCCTTGTCTGCGTCGACCTCCCAGCCCTGACAGCAGGAATCTGGACACTCCCCCGCTATGCACTTGAAGTCTTTATAATAGGTAGGTTTAACTATTTTCATTAATTTCTCGCAAGATAGTTATTTTTATATTTCGGGTCGTCGGAAACGTCCTCAATAACCGTGATTTCGGGCGGAATTGAGTAGTCATCCTCTTCGCTTTCAAGCTCAATTTCGAGAAAAGCCTTGTCGTCCCAGAACGGAAAAACGTCAAGCTCAAGCACCTTATCACCGTAAGCAAAAACGTATCTGTCCTTAAAAATCGGGTGCTTATCAGGGTCGGCAATAAGCTTGCGTGCTTCGTACTCTTCAAGAGTTATTACGTCCTCGTATTCGTGGCACTTTGAGCCGTTAATGCGTACCTTTAGCGTTTCAAAATACGTATCAATACCAAAATGAGTCCGACGTCTGATACGGTGTGAACCGACGTCAGATATAAGGTATATCTGCTCTATTTCGTACTTAATCGGGTTGTACTTTGCAAGCGACTGCAAATCTGGATACTCAATCAAGAACTTCTTTTCAAGCTCAATAGCGTGTTTCAAATCACTCATTTTTCAATCTGTTGCACATCATTCGCGCTACCTTGTAAACGTCGCCGCAGCCGAGAGTAATTACTAAATCGCCCTCTTCAGCATTTTCGCATACGTAATCGCATATTTCTTCAAACGTGTCAAGCTGTACGGCGCCGTCGATTTTTTCTGACAAATCAGTAGCTTTAATTCCGATTGTATTAACCTCACGGGAGCCCATAATCTCGCTGATTACGACTCTGTCAGCTATTGCGAGCACCTCGGCAAAATCATCAAGAAGAAGTGAAGTTCTTGAATAGGTAAACGGCTGGTGAACAGCCCATACGTGCTTATATCCCATTTTCTTTGCTGCTTCAAGCGTCACTCTGATTTCTGCAGGATGATGTGCGTAATCGTCAGCAAAGGTAATTCCCTTGTACGTTCCAAGAAGCTCAAAGCGTCTTGAAGCGCCGCCAAAGGCTTTTAAGCCGCGGCAAATGCTATCTACGTCTGCACCGCTTTCGTAAGACGCAACGAACGCGCAGAGCGAATTGATAACGTTGTGCTCGCCTGGAACGGAAAGCTCAACCTTAGTAACAAATTCACCGTTGTGATACACATCGTACTCACTATGAAAGCCGCCTGGAATAACGATATTCTTTGCCTGCCACTCGTTACCGTCCTTTTCGCCGACAGAAATCATCTTTTTGCCGCTGATGTCCTTAATTACGTCAAGCGTATTAGCATCGTCGCCGTTATAAATAATCGTTTTCGTGGTCATCTCGCAGAATTTTCTGAACGACTTTTTAATATTGTCAAGATTGCCGAAAAAGTCGAGATGGTCTTCATCAATATTGAGAACGACAGCGATGTCAGGATTCATATGAAGAAATGTGTTGTTGAACTCACAGCTTTCGCAGACAAAATTCTGGCTGTTTCCGTATCTTCCGTATGCTTTGATAATCGGAAGCTTGCCGCCGATAACGGCTGACGGGTCAAGCCCTGCTTCAAGAAGCACCTGAGTAGTCATAGACGAGGTCGTCGTTTTTCCGTGAGTTCCGCAAACGCCGATGCAGTTTGTAAAAAGCCTGCTCAACGCGCCGAGAACCTCTGCGCGCTCAACGGTGTTGAAATTAGCTTTGGCATACTCAAGCTCTTCGTTGCCCTTTAATATAGCGTTTGTGTAAATAACGAGGTCAACGTCATCAGCAATATTAGAAGCAACCTGACCGAGAAATACCTTTGCGCCCTCGCTTTCAATACGACGAAATGTTTCGGTATCGTTATTATCAGAGCCGCTGACCTCATAGCCAAGCGACAAAAGTATTTCGGCAACAGGGCACATTCCAGAGCCGCCAATGCCGATAAAATGTATCTTTTTGCTCTCTTTTAAGAGCTTATCTATATCCTTCAAATCGAATTCCTCCGAAATCTATTAGAAATTAACTTTATATATTATATCACTTTTATCATCAAAAATAAACACCCATTTTCATTTATTTCATAAAATATATAAGACAACAATAATTTTCTGTGAGATGATTTGATGAAATACAGCTTTATTGCTCCCGACAAAAGCGACAAAAGGATTGAATATGCCGCAAAAACGCTTGTTGACATGGGATATAGAGAAAGTGAAAGAGCTGATTTTGTACTGCTTGGAGTTAATCCGACGCTGAATAAAGAATATGATATTCCAGTATTTGCTGGAAATGTAGAGGGAAGCAACGTTATTGATTATACAAAAGACGAAGCTTTTGCAGTTATGAACGCTTATCTTACTGCAGAAGCGGCTATTTCGCTTGCTGTTCAAAGCAGTAACACCAGTATTGTAAATTCAGAAGTATTGATTACAGGCTTCGGCAGAATCGGCAAGGCGCTTTTAAGATATATTCAGCCGTTTACGACTAATATTACCGTTTGCGTAAGAAACGAAACGCAAAAAGCAATTGCAGAAAGCTCAGGCGCAAAGGTTATCGGCTATGATAAAATGACCTGCAATAATAAATACGATTTCATTTTTAACACAGTACCCCATCCGATTTTTAATGAAGCTGAGCTCAAATCAGTAAAGAAAGACGCTCTATTGATTGATTTAGCCTCATTTCCTGGAGGTGTTGACGTCCATTTTGCAGAGTATTTCGGCATAAATCTTATCGTTGCAAGAGGTCTTCCAGCTAAGTATTCACCACGCTCTGCGGGAATAATTGTTGCCAAGACTGTTGACAAACTCGTAAGGGAGGTTTTTGTTTGAAAATTGGATACTGCCTTACTGGCTCTTTTTGTACCCTTGAAAAAAGCATAAGAGCGCTTAAGGATTTAGTTGTCAAAGGATACGAAGTAACGCCGATTATGAGCGAAAATGCATATAATACTGATACGCGCTTCGGAAAAGCGGTAGATATAGTTGCTCAATTAGAAAGCATCACTAAAAAAAAGACCATTCATACGATTTGCGAGGCGGAGCCAATTGGACCGAAAAAGATGTTCGACGTTCTTGTTGTTGCCCCATGCACGGGCAACACGCTTGCAAAGCTTACAAACGGTATTACAGATACGTCGGTCACAATGGCTGTGAAATCACATATACGGAATTCAAGACCTGTTGTTATAGGCGTTTCGACTAACGACGCGCTTGGCGGCGCGGCAAAAAATATAGGCTCCTTGATGAATTACAAGAACTATTATTTTGTGCCGTTCGGTATGGATGATTATGAGCACAAACCAAAATCGATGGTATGTGATTTTGAACAAATCGAAGCTACAATTATGCTCGCTCTTAACGGCGAAGAAATTAATAAAAAAATATTGTGAAATATTGTTGACAATATAATGTAAAAAATATATATTAGTGATATGCAAAAGGATTTGCAAATCGGTAACGGCGGCTCTGCTGCCCGAGAAAAGGAAGAGGATATTGAAAAAAATAATTGAATTAAAGGATATTACAGTAAAATACGGTGATAACACCGTTCTTGATAAATTGAATTTATATATTCACGAAAAAGAGTTTATAACGCTGCTTGGACCTTCTGGCTGTGGCAAAACTACCACGCTGCGCGCCATCGCTGGCTTCATCAAGCCTGATAACGGCGACGTAATATTTGAAGGTAAAAGAATTAATGATGTTCCCCCTCACAAAAGGAAGGTTAACACCATTTTTCAGCGTTATGCTCTTTTTTCTCATTTAAACGTATATGAAAATATCGCATTTGGCCCTCAGCTGCAGAACAAATCAAAGGATGAAGTCAGACAAACTGTTGCAAAAATGCTTGAGCTTGTTAATCTCAAGGGGTTTGAAAAGAGAACTATTGATTCTCTTTCGGGCGGACAGCAGCAGCGTGTTGCTATTGCAAGAGCGCTTGCTAACAATCCTCACGTGCTTCTGCTCGACGAGCCGCTTGGCGCGCTTGACTTAAAGCTCAGAAAGGATATGCAGCGCGAGCTGAAAAACATCCAGAAGGAGCTTGGTATCACCTTTATTTACGTTACGCACGACCAGGAGGAAGCGCTTTCGATGAGCGATACCGTTGTTGTAATGGACAAGGGTAAAATCCAGCAAATCGGCACTCCAGAGGACATATATAACGAGCCCGTTAACGCTTTTGTCGCTGACTTTATCGGCGAAAGCAATATTGTTGACGCGATTATGCTATCGGATTATCACGTTACCTTTGGCGGCGTAAAATTCAAATGTCTTGACGCAGGCTTTGAGAAGAATGAATTTGTCGAAGCAGTTGTGCGTCCAGAGGACATAAAAATCGTTAAGGTTGGCTCAAATG
>JAFWKC010000104.1 GCA_017514345.1 Eubacterium sp. | reverse complement strand
TTGTGTTTGCTATTATGCTCATACCGTCAATTTACACGGTGCTTTTCCTCGGCTCAATGTGGGACCCGTACGGAAACACGGCTTCCCTGCCCGTTGCAATTGTTAACGAGGACGAGCCGATTGTTTATGACGGCAGGGTTGTCAACATCGGTGAACAGCTATGCGAAAAGCTCGAAAAGAACGACTCGCTTCAGTTCAATTTTGTTGACGAAAGAACTGCGCTTCACGGACTCGAAAACGCAACGTATTATATGGTTATGGTTATTCCTGACGACTTTTCGGCTAATTCGGTAACGCTGACATCAGAAAACCCTAAGAAGATGAAGCTCGAATACTACGTTAACCCCGGTACAAACTACATAGCGAGCAAATTCGGCGAATCTGCTGTTAAATCAGTTAAGGAGCAGATTAACAAAACCGTTATCAACACGTACGCTACTACGATTTACGGCAAGCTCGGCACAATTCACGACGGCTTTCTTGCCGCCGCTGACGGCTCAGCACAAATCGGCGACGGCGTCAGTCAGCTCAAAAACGGCAACCGTCAGATTACTAACGGACTCAGCACGCTGTCAAACGGATGTCTTACGCTCAAAAAAGGCACGGGAACGCTCGAGGACGGACTAAAGCAGTACACGGACGGCGTAACTAAGGTTTCTGGCGGCGTTTCTCAGATTAAGTCAGGTACCTCACAGCTTGTTGCAAACAACAAAAAGCTGAATGACGGCGCCGACCAGCTTCTTGCAGGACTTAACACAATGAGCGACCAGATTGGTGACTCGCTGACTAAGCAAAACCTTAAGGACCTTGAAACGCTCGAAAACGGACTTATCGAAATTAACGACGGTATTCAGACGCTCCAGAAGGCTATTAACGAGGATTACAGAATCAGCGACGAGAAGTTAGCTGAAATAAAAGGCTATATCACCCAGGTCGACTCGTTTATTAAGACTGACGATTTCAAGCTGCTGTGCAATATAGTTTCGTATACAGCTATTGATTTTGATAAAACTATAAGCCGTATAGAATTATTAGAGCAATTTGCTTCTGAGGAAGATAAAGTAACGTATGAAAAGCTCAAAAAGCTTGTACAGACAGTTCAGAAGCTCCAGCAGCTCAGGACGAAGGTAACGCCCGAAAACGCTGAAAAGCTTGTCGGAACGGCAAACAAGGCAGTTGGCGCTTACGAGCAGCTCACAAGCGGCGTACAAAAGCTTTCAGACGGCGGTAACTTAGCGTTACCAACGGCGTCGCAAACACTCAAAAAGATGACAAAGGGACTTCAAAGCGTTCAGAACGGTCTTGACAGAACTACTGCAAAGGACGGCGAGCCCGGACTTATTGAGGGTATGACAACGCTTAGAGATGGGCTGAAAACGTACACAGGCGGCGTTAAGCAGGTTGACGACGGCGTCAGTCAGGTTGCCGCAGGTCTTAATCTTCTGACTGCTAACAATAAGAAGCTCAACAACGGCGCTAAACAGCTTAACGGCGGCGCAGGACAGCTTTATGACGGCTCGCTCAAGCTCCTTGACGGAAGCGAACAAATCGGCGGCGGTTGCGATAAGCTGCTCGACGGCGCTAAGCTCCTTGAAACCTCGCTTCGCGACGGCGCGCTTCAGATAGAACAAACAAACACAGGCGCAGATGCGGCAGAGATGTTCTCACAGCCCGTTGACGCAAATGAAACCTTCCAGAGAACAATCAACACAAACGGCGAAGCTATGAGCGCATATATGATGTGTGCGGGACTTTGGGTTGCTTGTCTTGCGTTCTGTCTGATGTTCTCGCCGTTTAATACGTCACTTAAAAACAGAAAGACCTTCCTTCGTCACGCTGCAATCTCGGGCTTTGTTGCATCGCTTGCACCGATAATTATGGTTACTCTGCTTTCGGTAATAAACGGCCTGAGCCCTGCGCATCCTGTTGAAACGTATATGATGGCGATACTTGCCTCGTTCGCGTTTATGAGCATAGTCTATATGCTGAATACGATGTTCGACTCAATCGGCTCGTTCGCGCTACTGATACTGCTTTGCTTACAGCTTTCGGGCGCGGCTGGAACGTATCCGATAGAGCTGTCACCGAAATTCTATCAGATAATTCATCCGTTCCTTCCATTCACATACGGCGTTCACGCGTTCAGGAGTACGCTATCTACAGGAAATTCGCTTGTCGGCGATATAGCAGTATTCGTCGGAATAATCGTTGGTTGCGGATTGCTCACGCTTCTGACGTACGACCTCAGACAAATCAAGCTTCGCCGCAAGGCGCATCACGAAAAACAAAAAGAGCTTGAAGAAGCCCTTGAAGCAGAATAAAACAAATCCCCGACCACGTAGTCGGGGATTATTTTTGTATTAATAACTGAACTTATGTCCGTCGCAGCGTTTGAGAAGCTCATCCCAGCGGCGGTCAACCTCTTTCTGGAAGGTTTCAATCATCCATTCGTTGCCAGGCTTGAACATATGCTTAAATCTTCCCTGCTTAACGAGCCATTCCTCGATAGGAACGTATTTTGTAGGCTCATAGTTCAATATCCACTTTCCGTCAACGACCTCAAACAGCGGCCAGTAGCGTGTTTCGACTGCAAGCTTGCAGATATCCATAATGTCATAAGTCGGATAACGCCAGCCGCGCGGACACGGCGCCATAATGTTAAGAAAAGCGGCGCCCTTGGTGTAAATCGCTTTTTCACTCTTGCAATGAAGGTCGCGGAAGTTCTTTACAAACGTTGTCTGCGCAACATAAGGAACGTTGTGCTCCGCAATAATCGCAGCCAAGTCCTTGCGGTATTCAATCTTACCGTCAGACTGTCTGCCGACTGGAGTCGTCGTCGTGTCTGCGAACATCGGCGTTGCAGAAGAACGCTGAATACCTGTGTTCATATAAGCGCCGTTATCGTAGCAAACGTAAACAAGGTCGTGGTTACGTTCCATAGCGCCCGAAAGCGACTGAAAGCCGATATCGTACGTTCCGCCGTCGCCGCCGAAGGTAATGAATTTATAGTTATCAACCTTCAGCTTACCCTTTCTTTTGAGCGCGTTATATGCTCCCTCAACGCCCGAAAGCGTTGCGCCTGCATTTTCAAACGCGTTGTGTATATACGAATCCTTATATGCAGTATAAGGATACATAAAGCTTGATACCTCAAGACAGCCCGTTGCATTACCTACAACGGCGTGGTCGCCCTCATGAACGGCCTTAAGTACGTTTCTTACTGCAATCGTTCCGCCGCAGCCTGCACACATTCTGTGACCTGGGGCAAGCCTGTCCTCGCGGGATACAAATTCTTTAAATTTATACATCGCTCACCCTCCTTACTCACGAACGCCCATATATCTGTACGGGTTTTCAACTTTGCCTGTTTTGGCTATGTTTTCAAGCTCTTCATATATGTCAATCATATGCTTTACGCGAACGTCGCGGCCGCCAAGACCGTAAACGTAATTGACAGTAAGGCAGTCTGCTTTTGCACGGTAAAGAGCCGTGGTAACCTCTGCGCCGAGAGGACCGCAAGCGTCGTTATACGATTCCGTTCTGTCCATAATCGCAACTGCTTTGACGTTTTTGAGAGCCTTAGCAATTTCCTCTGACGGGAACGGACGGAAAAGACGGATTTTGATAAGACCGACCTTCTTGCCCCACTCGTCGCGCATTTTGTCGACTGCTTCTTTTGCAGTACCTGCGGCAGAACCGATAATAACTACTGCGTAATCGGCGTCGTCCATACGGTATTCTTCAAAAAGTCCGTATTCTCTGCCTGTAAGCTCGGCATATTCCTTTGCAACGTCAAGCGTAACCTGCTTTGCGTTTTTGAGCGCTTCTGCCTGAGCGCGCTTTGCTTCAAAGTAATAGTTTGTAACGCTGTAAGGACCTACTGCCATAGCGCAGTCTGGGTCAAGGAGCGAATGCTCTGGCTCATACTCGCCGACAAAGCTCTTAACCTCGTCGTCCTCGTTAAGCGTAATATTCTCAACTGCGTGAGAAGTGATAAAGCCGTCCTGACATACCATAACTGGAAGCTTTACGTCCTTATGCTCGCCAATTCTGTAAGCCATACAAAGGTTATCGTAAACCTCCTGATTGTTTTCGGCATAGAGCTGAATCCAGCCAGCATCACGTGCGCCCATAGAATCAGAATGGTCGCAGTTGATGTTTATAGGACCGCTGAGCGCTCTGTTAACAAGCGTCAGCACGATAGGAAGCCTGTTTGAAGCGGCGAGATATAATTCCTCCCACATAAGCGCCATACCTGCTGATGAGGTTGCAGTAACGCTTCTTGCGCCTGCCGACTCTGAACCGATAACGGCTGACATAGCCGAATGCTCGCTTTCAACGGGAATAAACTCGCTGTCAACCTTGCCGTTTGCGACAAGCTTTGAAAAATACTGAGGAATTTCAGTTGACGGCGTAATCGGGAAAGCCGCCATTACGTCGGGGTTAATCTGTCGAAGCGCTTCTGCAACAGCTTCGTTGCCCGACATTCTGTCTTTTTTAGCCATTGTTACTTAACCCCCTCCATCGAAAGTGCGCCTGTGGGACACGTCTTAACACAAATGCCGCAGCCCTTGCAATGTTCAAGGTCAATAGGTCCGCGAGCAGTAGTTCCTGGAACGACAGATATACAGCTGTCAGGACAAACAGGAATACAAAGAAGACAGTGAATACATTTATCATTGTCAAGTTCAGGCTTTATGGAAGTCCATTCACCCGTTTTGAATTCAACAGACGTTGAGCTGCCGTAAATCTGCATACCCTCGGTAAGGTCAGTCCACTTACAGTCAAGTCCAAGCTTTGTTAAATCGCTTTTCATTATCCGCGCACCTCCTCAAATGCCATTTTAATCGCATTCATATTGCCGTCGATAACCTCAGGCTTTGAAGCGAATTTATGCTCAAATGATGCTTTCATTTCGGTGAAGAATACGTTTTCCTCCATAACACGCGAAACCTTTACAATTGCAGCAAGCATAGGCGTGTTAGGAAAATATCTTCCAAGACACTGCTTTGACACCTTACGCGCGTCAATTGTGTATACCTTGCCCTCGTAGCCACCGAGATGCTGTTTGATTTCATCAACAGATTTCTTTGTGTTAACGACAATTGCGCCTTCCTTTGAAAGGCCGTCTGTAACGTCAACAACCTCGAGGAGTCCCTCGTCAACTACAACAACGTAGTCGGGATGATATATGTTTGAATGTACTCTGATTTCATTATCGCTTATTCGGTTGTACGCGGTAATCGGAGCGCCCATACGCTCTGGACCGTATTCTGGAAAGCCCTGTACGTACTTACCTGTTTTGAAAGCCACGTCTGCAAGGAGAAGAGCCGCAGTCTTTGCGCCCTGTCCGCCTCTGCCGTGCCAGCGAATTTCAACAACATTTTTCATATTCGTTCCTCTTTTCTGAACTAATAATCTAACAAAAAAGCCTCCTGACCCGAAGGTCAAGAGGCGATAATCAATACCGTGGTACCACTCTTGTTCACTAAATAAATAGTGCGCTCACGCATACTCTGCTTTACAGGTGATATGCTTTCTCTGTAACGGGAGAAGCCGTATGTGCTTACTGCCTACGCTTTCGGCACATCTGCTCAGAGAGGATATCCGCTGTTTCCTTGTACTGACTTGCACCGTCCGTCAGCTCTCTGAAACGAAGTACACAACGACGTTGTTCTCTTCAACGCATTTAAAATATTACACATATTATAATGATTATATACTATGTTGTCAAGATTTTTTTAATATTGATAGTTCTATT
>JAFWKC010000103.1 GCA_017514345.1 Eubacterium sp. | reverse complement strand
GATGCCGAGAATTTCGAGCTCTTTTTCTGTTAAGCCGAGTCCTCTGAGCATAAGTCTGTTACCGCGGAGCGAGTCAACAGAGTTGATACCCATTCCGCCCATAATTTCTTTAATTTCGTGGTTCCATGCATTGATTAGGTTTTCTACCCTCTCGTGCATAATATCGGGGTTGAGTCGCTTAGTCAGCTCGGGACGCTGTGTTGCGATACCCCAGTTGCACTTGCCCGTGTTGCAGGTCTGGCACATATGACAGCCCATAGCGATAAGCGGAGCAGAAGCGCAGTAGCAAGCGTCTGCACCGAGGGCAATTGCCTTTACGATATCAGCCGAGCATCTGAACGAGCCTGCCGCAACGAGCGACACTCTTGAACGGATACCCTCGTCACGAAGCCTTTGGTCAGCCGCCGCAAGCGCAAGCTCGATAGGAATACCAACGTTATCCCTGATCCTCGTTGGCGCGGCACCCGTGCCGCCACGGAAGCCGTCAATTACAACTATGTCTGCACCAGCTCTTGCACAGCCCGAAGCTATCGCCGCAACGTTATGAACGGCGGCAATTTTTACAGAAACGGGCTTTTTGTTATCAGTCGCCTGCTTTAGCGACCAGATAAGCTGGCGCAAGTCCTCGATTGAATAAATATCGTGGTGCGGCGCAGGTGAAATAGCGTCGCTGCCCTCTGGAATCATACGGGCGTTAGAAACCTCAACGTTTACCTTTTCTCCTGGCAGATGTCCGCCGATTCCTGGCTTTGCACCCTGTCCGATTTTTATTTCAACAAAGCGCGCGTTTTGAAGATACTCCTTGTGAACGCCGAAACGGCCTGATGCAACCTGAACAATCGCATAATCGGTATAATCCTTAAGCTCGGGATGAAGTCCGCCCTCGCCCGTATTAAAGAGCGTACCGAGGTTTTTCGCCGCCAAAGCAAGCGTTTTTTGAGCGTTAAGGCTGATTGAGCCAAAGCTCATTGCCGAAAACATAATAGGCGTTTCAAGCATAATCTGCGGCGGCATTTCTACCGTTGATTTGCCTTTTTTCTCTACGGTTATCTTTTCGGGCTTTCTGCCTAAAATCGTTCTGATTTCCATAGGCTCGCGGAGCGGGTCTATGGACGGATTAGTTACCTGAGAAGCGTTAAGCAGGATTTTGTCCCAGTAAATCGGGTAATCCTTCGGCGTTCCCATTCCTGAAAGAAGCACGCCTCCCGTTTCTGCCTGTCGGCAGATTTCCTGCTGATACTGCGGAGTCCAGTTTGCGTTATCGCGGTAATCGCAAACGTATTTTTCTATTCTTAATGCGCCCGTCGGACACAAATCAACGCAGCGATGGCACGCAACGCAGGAGTTTGAGTTGACAAGCACGGTTTTTTCGTCGTCAGCAAAGTAGTGACACTCATTTGAGCATTGTCTTACGCAACAGCCGCAATTTATGCAAAGCTCCTTGTCGCGCACTACTGTAAAGCGTCGGGGGATAAAATTAATACTCATATTATTTATCCTCCTTTTCGTCAATTTCAAGCGGAACGAAAACTGGATCAGCACCGCTTACTGACCACACCTTTTCTGGGTCTGGACAAATTATTCTGATGGCGCTTTCCTCGCTTGCAAAATACGCTCTGCTGCCCTTTGTCGCCGCAGTAAGCGAGCGGAGCTTAAGCCTGTCGTTAATCGCAAGCAGTCCCTTGTTTGAGCCGAGAATAACGGAAAACGGTCCGTTTACAAGCGCGCCGCTGTAAATAGCGCGCAGGTTTGTGAAATACTCCTTCTTCTCGGGCTCCATTTTGTCTATTTCGTCCCATTCGGGCGCAGTTAAAACGTCCGCCGCAACGTTTGCAGGCAGATTGTGATGACGGATAAGATGGTCAAAAAGATAAGTGATAACCTCGGTATCCGTCTGCATAGTGCATTTGTAGCCGAACTGCTCAATATAACGCCTGTTGGCGTCGTAGCTCGAAATTTCGCCATTATGTACTATTGACCAGTCAAGGATATTGAACGGATGTGCGCCGCCCCACCAGCCAGGGGTATTAGTAGGAAATCTTCCGTGCGCCGTCCACAGATACGCGTCGTACTGGTCAAGCATATAAAACTCGCCTACGTCCTCGGGATAGCCTACAGCCTTGAAACAGCCCATATTCTTTCCCGAAGAAAAGATATACGCGCCGTCGTATACGGCGTTAACCTTTGTAACGCACTGTACAACGTATTCGCCCTCGTCAAGACGCGAGTTTTTCATACGCACCCTGTTTACTCTGCCAAAATAACGCCAGATGTCGGGTCCGTTTTCGATAGCTGGAATTTTTTTCGTCGGGATACGCTCTGCAACGTCAATATTAAAATGCTTGAATAAAAATTCTTCGCATTTATGATGAGCGTCGGTGTTTTCATAAAAGATATGAAAGGCGTATTCGTCCTTGTGGTCGGGATAAATTCCGTACGCGGCAAAGCCGCCGCCAAGTCCGTTTGAACGGTCGTGCATAAGCGCAATAGACTTTATGATTTCGGAGCCGTTAATCAGCCCGCCCTTTCTGTCAATAATCGCTGCAATCGCACAGCCTGACGGAATTCTGACCTGTCCTTCCTTTAACATATTGCATCTCTCTTTCCTAAAAATTGTATAACGCTTTTACTGTCCGCTTTCTCCGTAGTTTGAAAGAACGCGCGCAGAAGGGTCGTTTACGTTACAGCCCTCCCACTCCTTGTTCGGCATCCAGAAGTCGACAATCATTTCTGCCTGTCCAGGATAATACTTTTCAAAAATCTCGCGGTACAAAAGCGATTCCTTTGTAAACGGTTTTGCGTGAGTATACTTTTTGCTTAGCTTTTCAAATTCCTCGTCCGTGTACTGTTCCTCGGCATACTCCTTAAGATAATCCACCATAGAGTGACCTACAGCATCGGAAAAGGCTGCTTTTTCACGCCACAGAATAGAATCTGGAAGAATGTCCATACCCTCAAAAGCGTGGCGAAGCAGGTACTTGCCCTTGCCGTATTTGTTAATTTTAATCTCGGGGTCAAGGCTCATAACGTAATGAACGAAGTCAAGGTCGCCGAAAGGCACTCTCGCTTCAAGCGAGTTTACTGAAATACAACGGTCTGCACGAAGCACGTCGTACATATGCAGTTCTCTGATTCGCTTTTCCGCTTCCTCCTGAAACGCCTTTGCCGTCGGCGCAAAATCTGTATATTTATAGCCGAACAGCTCGTCGGAAATCTCACCCGTCAGAAGTACGCGGATATCCGTCGTTTCGTGAATTGCCTTGCAAATGAGGTACATACCAACGCTTGCGCGTATCGTTGTTATATCATACGTTCCAAGAAGATGAATTAGCTCTTCAAGCGATGAAATTACGTCATCAGGAGTCATATATACTTCCGTATGATGGCTTCCTATGAAATCTGCAACCTGTCTTGCGTATTTAAGGTCAATAGCGTCCTCGCTCATTCCGATAGCGAAGGTTTCAATCGGCTTGTCGCTTTCAGCCGCCGCAATAGCGCACACAAGCGAGGAGTCAAGACCGCCTGAGAGCAGAAAACCGACCTTTGCATCAGAAACAAGACGCTTTTTGACGCCTTCCGTCAGCTTTTCGCGAATTTTTGTACAAGCAGCTTCCACGTCATCGTCGCAGACGGTCTGTGACGTCGCAATATCGCAGTAACAGATAAATTCACCGTCCTTGTAATAATGTCCAGGCGGAAACGGCATAATTTTTTTTGCAATACCTACAAGGTTTTTCGCTTCGCTTGCAAACAGTATTTCGCCGCATTCATCGTAGCCGTAATACAGTGGGCGTATTCCGATAGGGTCGCGCGCGGCGATATATTCGCCCGTTTTTCCGTCATAGATAATGCAGGCAAACTCAGCGTCAAGCCTTGAAAACATATCCGTGCCGTATTCAAAATACATCGGCAGAATAATCTCGCAGTCGCTGTCAGACTGAAAGGAATATCCCGTCTGTTTCAGCAGTTCTCTTTCCTTTTGAAAGCCGTAAAGCTCGCCGTTACATACAACGTAGCTTCCGTCAAGCGAAAAAGGCTGCATACCCGACGGCGTCAGTCCCATAATCGAAAGTCGCTGAAAGCCGAGAAGTCCTTTTCCAGTATCAATTATTCTTATATCATCAGGTCCGCGTGATTTTGTGCGGACAAATCCTTTTTCAAATATTTTGTAATCAGCATCAGGGGTGCAATAACCCATAATTGAACACATTTTTCTCTCTCCCTGTTTTATAGTGATTATGGGCGGAGATACTCCGCCCTGAATTTATTAATAAATCCGTAGATTTTTCGTTATACGAGCTTGCCGATAATACGGCGTAACGCAGTATAACGGAAAAAGATGCGATTTAGATGTCGTCCTCACCTTGAAGTGCATCATAACCGTGCTCGCCAGTTCTGACTTTAACTACGTCGTCCACCTCATAAATGAAGATTTTGCCGTCGCCGATATTGCCCGTGTAAAGCACTCTGCGAGCCGCCTCTACAACGTCCGAAACTGGAACGGCAGAAACTACCATTTCAAGCTTCATCTTCGGGTTGAGGTTCATTTCCTCAATCTCAACACCACGGTATTTACGAATGTCGTGGCCCTTCTGAACGCCGCAGCCCATTACGTTTGTAACGGTCATTCCCGTAACGCCGATATCATTCATAGCCTCCTTCACGTCCTCAAAACGCGCAGGGCTGAATACCATAACGATTTTTGTGAGCTTAGGCGTGTTCCTCGTGATGTATGACTCAACGGGAACGGCTCTTTCAACTGGCTCAATCGGTGTGATTGGCGCGCCAGTAATTTCTTTTGCTTCGGGTAACGCCGCCTTCATCGAAGCAGAGGTCGCAACTGCCATAGCTGGCATAAAGTCTGCATACGCTGACGGCAGGTTGTGCTCAGT
>JAFWKC010000102.1 GCA_017514345.1 Eubacterium sp. | reverse complement strand
TGAAGACGCAGGCGTTTTGAAATTCGGCGATTTTACTGCAAAAAGCGGCAGAAAAATCCCTTACTTTATTAATGCAGGCGATATAAAGACAGGCGAGCAGATACAAAAGCTCGGTGAATTTTACGCAAAATCGTATTTTGAAAAGATTGGAAACAAAAGGACTGTGCTTTACGGTCCTGCTTATAAAGGCATACCGATTGCAGTTTCCGTTGCTGTTGCGCTTGCAAAAAACGGACTTGACGTTCCGTTCTTCTTTAACAGAAAAGAGGAAAAGGACCACGGCGAGGGCGGAGTTTTCGTTGGATATACGCCGAAGGATAACGAGGAAATCGTTATTGTTGAGGACGTAATTACTGCAGGCACGGCTATTCGCGAAAGTATGTCAATCCTGTCAAAGCTCGTAAACACAAAGGTTTCGGCTGTTTTTGTTATGGTTGACCGTAAGGAGAAGGGAAAAACCGATAAATCTGCTATGGCTGAGGTTGGTGAGGAATACGGCTTTCCAGTTTACTCGGTTGTTGACGTTTATGATATCATTGAATATCTTGAAGAGGACGAAAATAACCGCGAAAACGTTGAAAGAATAAAGAATTATCTTGCCGTTAACGGTGCAAAGGAATAAAGCTATGCGACATTTACTTGATACAACCGATTTATCTCTCGCAGAAATTGACGAAATGATTGCGCTTGCTATGGATATAATTGATAATCCTAAGAAGTACGCGCACATCTGCGACGGAAAGAAGCTTGCAACGCTGTTTTTTGAGCCGAGCACAAGAACAAGACTGTCTTTTGAAGCAGCTATGTATGAGCTTGGCGGAAACGTCCTCGGCTTTTCTGAGGCTGCTTCCTCGTCTGCAAGTAAAGGCGAAAGCGTTGAGGATACTGTGAGAATGGTGTCATGTTATGCGGATATTATCGCGATGCGCCATCCTCTTGAAGGCGCGCCACGCGTTGGTGCTTCAAAGGCGCTCGTTCCGATAATTAACGCTGGCGACGGCGGACACGCGCACCCAACGCAGACGCTTACAGATTTGCTTACGATATACAGGGAAAAGGGAACGTTTGACAATCTGACTGTAGGACTTTGCGGCGACTTAAAGTTCGGCAGAACCGTTCATTCCTTAATTAAAGCAATGAGCAGATATAAAAACGTAAAATTTGTGCTCATTTCTCCAAAAGAGCTTTCTGTTCCAGAATACATCAAAACTGACGTATTGAAGCCGAGCGGATGCGAGTATAAAGAGGTTGAGCATATGGCAGACGTTATGAGCGAGCTCGATATACTCTATATGACGAGAATACAGCGTGAACGCTTCTTCTCTGAAGAGGAATACTTAAAGCATAAGGACGCTTTCATACTCGATACTGATAAGCTTATCAGAGCAAAAAACAGTCTTACGATTATGCACCCGCTTCCGAGAGTTAACGAAATTACTACTGCTGTTGATGACGACCCGCGCGCAAAATACTTCATTCAGGCGCTTAACGGTAAGTACATCAGAATGGCGCTGATAATTACGCTTTTGAAATGGGGTGAGCTTCTGTGAATATAGATTCAATTGAAAACGGCTACGTTATCGACCATATTCCAGCAGGAAGTGCAATGAGAGTTTATGAAATACTGAAGCTCTCAAAATTATCCTGTCAGGTTGCTATCATTACTAACGCCAAGTCAAAGAAGAACGTTTCTAAGGATATTATCAAAATCAATGAGCTGATTGACCTTGACCTTGACGTTGTAGCCTTTATTGCTCCAGATGCGACGGTTAATATCATCAGGGACAGCGTAAGGGTAGAAAAAAAGAAGCTTTTGCTTCCAGAAACTCTTACTAACGTTATTAAGTGTCCTAATCCGCGCTGCATATGCAATAACGAGAATATTGACCACATATTTAAGTTGACTGATAAAAATGGCACTTATCGATGCCTTTACTGCGAAACTAAATCTCAATAATTAATAAACGGTAAGCTCAAATGAACTTACCGTTTTTGTTATTTTATTCTGTCTATAACAGCCTGTGATTTTCTGTATATTTCCTCTGTGTCGATGTTCATGAACTTTCCGTTTTCATAAAGGAATTTTCCGTTAATCATTGTCATCTTGACGTTTTCTTTTGAGCCAGAATAAACAATGTTTTTCAGTATATTGTTTATCGGCTGCATATTCGGTCTGTGAAGGTCAATTACAATCAAATCTGCGATTTTACCTTCATCTATTACGTCACAGTCATTAAGTCCCATACAATGAGCAGAGCCGATTGTTGCGGCCTTTAGAATATCAATTGCTGGAGCAGAAGCGGCGTCCATATCACTTAGCTTTTGCGTTGCGGTAATCAGGAACATTTCGCGGAACATATCAAGTGCGTTGTTGCTGCTCGGTCCGTCTGTACCGACTGCGATATTAACGCCTTCCTTGAGCATCTTTGATACTGGAGCAATACCTGATGCAAGCTTGCAGTTTGAGCCTGCATTAATAACAGCATAAACATCGTTCTTTTTATAAATATCAAAGTCATTATCTGTCATCCATACGCTGTGGAAGCCTGCTCCGCCGTACTTCCATATACCAAGCTCGTCAAACAGCTCGGCAGGAGTCTTGCCGTAGCGCTCAATACAGCCGTCAACCTCGCTCTTCGTTTCACTTGCGTGAACGTATACTGGTGCTTTATACTTTTCAGCAAGGTCAGCAATACCTTGCATAATTTCCTTTGAGGTTGTGTATTCGGCGTGAAAGCCGAGCTTGTAGCTAATTAGCTCGTGATAATTGTTGTATTTATTATAGTATTCTTCAAGCAGCTCAAGATTTTCCTTGAAGTTATTTATGGCACAGCACATTACCGTTCTGAAACCTAAGTCAACGCTTGCTTTTGCCATATCCTCTGGAAAATAATACATATCAAAGCAAGCAGTAATTCCGCTTGTTAAGTATTCGAGAAAAGCGAGCTGCGAAAGATAATAAATATCTTCTCCCGTCAGCTTTGCTTCCATTGGAAATATCATTTCATTAAGCCATTTGTCAAGCGGTAAATCATCGGCATATGAACGCGCAAAGGTCATAGCAGAGTGTGTATGCGCGTTTTTGAAGGATGGCATAAGAAGATTGCCGTCAAGGTCGTAAATCTCGTCTGCTTCAAGATTTCCACCTATACCTACTATTTTGTTTCCGTCAACAAATACATCCTTTTTAACTATCTCAAAGTCCTTGTCAAGAACTAAACCGTTTGTAAATTTAATCATTAAGTGTTTCCTCCAGCGTATCTTTGTATGGTGCTCTGACAATTCCTTTGTCAGTAATTATTGCAGTAATCAGCTCGTTTGGCGTAACGTCAAAGGCAGGGTTAAAGCATTTCGTTTCTTTAAGTGCCATCGGCTTTTCAAACCACATATTTTTGATTTCGTCGCCGTCGCGCTCTTCGATAATTATATCGTCGCCAGTTTTACAGCTGAAATCAACTGTTGAACTTGGAGCAAGAACGTAAAACGGTATACCGTAGTGCTTTGCGAGAATCGCAACACCGCTTGTACCGATTTTGTTTGCTGTATCGCCGTTAGCGGCAATTCTGTCAGCACCAACGAGTACGGCGTCAATTTTACCCTGTTTCATTACTATACTTGCCATATTGTCGCATATAAGAGTAACGTCAATACCTGCTTTTTCAAGCTCGTATGATGTAAGCCGCGCGCCCTGCAACAACGGTCTTGTTTCATCAGTAAAAACCTTGAAGCTATATCCTTTTTCTTTGCCGAGAAGCAGGGGACCGAGTCCAGTTCCGTATTTTGATGTCGCAAGTGCGCCTGCGTTACAATGTGTGAGTATTCCGTAACCGTCATTAAGCAGCGACAAGCCGTATTCGCTGATTTTGCGGCACATATCGATATCCTCGTTATGTATTGCAATAGCTTCGTCAATCAGCGATTTACCGTCGTAATATGCTTTTAGCATACGCGACGTCGCCCACGAAAGATTAACTGCAGTAGGACGCGAGGAGTCAAGGTACTCCTTTAGTTCTGCTTTATCTTCGTCAAGAAGTGCCATAGCATAAGCTGCAAATATCCCGATTGCAGGAGCGCCGCGTACTCTGAGCTTCTTTATAGCTTCAAAGTAATCCTCTTTTGTTTTTGGCGTGATAAATACCTCCTCATTTGGCAATAGCGTCTGGTCAAGAAGGTATAAAACGCCGTTTTCATATTTAATGTTATCCATATTATATATTCCTGATAATACCTTTTATTAGTGCTTCAAATCTCTCTGAAACAGAGCTTGCAGTATCGCCGACTTCTTCTTCGCTCAGCGGTCTATCAAGTATGCCGCAGGCAAGATTTGATATCAGACTAATGCCGCAAACCTTAAAGCCGCAGTGAACTGCTGCAATCGTTTCTATAGCAGTACTCATTCCGACAGCGTCGGCGCCAATGGCTGATAGCATTTTTATTTCGGCAGGCGTTTCAAACTGAGGTCCGCTGAGCTGAGCATAAACTCCGCTTTTAATAGGTATATTTAGCTCAGATGCCGTTGATTTAATTAAAGCTTGAAGCTTTTTGTCATATGCGTTACTCATATCTGGAAAACGAGTTCCTATCGTGTCGTCGTTTTTACCAATAAGCGGGGAGGGGACAAAGCTTGAAATCTGGTCGCTTATCATCATAAAATCGCCGACGTTCAGATTCTTATTAATACCGCCAGCTGCATTTGTTACTATGAGCTTTTCTGCGCCGAGAGCGCGCATAATCCTTATTGGCATAACAACCTGCTGAGGGGTATAGCCTTCGTAAAGATGAACTCTTCCTTGCATTGCGACAACGTTTTTGCCCTCAATAGTACCAAAAACAAACCTTCCCTCGTGGCTCGGAGCAGTTGATACGGGCATCCCGTTAATATCTGAATATTTCAGTTCGTAGATAACGTCAATATTTTCTGCAAATTTACCAAGTCCAGTACCGAGGATTATTGCAATTTCAGGCTTAAAAGCAATTCTGCTGTTAATCTGTTCAACAAGCTTTTCAAACATTTATATCACCTCTCAAAACAAATATATTATAAATAATATTCGTAAATAAATCAATTAAATTTTATCAATCTATTGCAATATTATAATTTATCTGTTATTATTAACAGGTGATAATTTCTTTTTACGGAGGAAATATGATGAAAAAGGTTATATCAGTTATACTTGCCGCTGTGCTGATTATCGGTACTACAGTAGCTCTTTCTGGTTGCGGAAAAGAAAAGGCCGCAAGCTATGACATCGTGCTTATTACTGACGGCGAGGCTATTAACGATAAAAGCTATAATCAAAGTGCTTGGAACGGTGTTAAGTCATTCGGTGACGAAAATGAAATGACTTACCGTTACTATCAGCCGAAGCTTGACGATAACGGTGAGCTTTCGGTTGAAGCTATCAAGACGTATATTGATTTAGCAGTTAAGGACGGCGCAAAGTATATTATTCTTCCAGGCGAAGCGTTTGCAGTTTCTGCATACGAGATAGCGCCTACATATACTGACGTTAATTTCGTTCTTGTTGACGCGTTCCCTCATTCTAAGGATGACGATACGCTCAGAATTCAGCAGAACGTTATGTGTATCAGCTTTAACTCGCTTCAGGCAGGCTTTTTAGCTGGTTATTCCTCTGTAATTGACGGATATACAAAGCTCGGTTATATCGGCAGCGTTAATACGCCGACATCGGGTAACTATGGCGCTGGCTTCCTTCAGGGCGCTTCCTTCGCTGCTGACGAGCTCCAGAAGCCTGTAGTTCTTGATTATGCTGATTATGACAGCCCTGTGCTTGATTATGATTATTCGATGACTATTAAGCCAGTTTATTAGAAGGTAGAAGACTCTAAGAAGGAAACCTTTAAGGTTAACGTTGTTGACGGCGTCGGCTCTGGTGTGTACACAGACGGTGAAAACGTTTCTATCACTCCAGGTCCAGCTCCTGAGGGCAAGGTATTTGACCACTGGGAAACGAAGTCTGATACAGAAGGCGTAAAGGATAGCAAGGTTAACATTTCATCAAAGACTGACTGGACGATTAATCTTCTTGTTGGTGACTGCGACTGCACGATTACTCCTGTATACAGAGATGAAAAAACAATTAAAATCGATATTTATGACGCAACAGGTCAGGAAATTGCAGAAACAGTAAACGCACCTGCAAATTCTGATTCGTGGGTTAGCGCACCTGCAGCTTCCTCGGGCTACGTATTCGACCATTGGGAAACGAGTGATACAGAGGCTATGCAGGACGTAAACAGCCGCGGAACATTTATTAACACAGCAGAAAGCAATATTGAGCTTTATCCTCAGTACGTCAAGAGCGAAAATCCAACCTTTGACGTTGTAGTTGAAAACGGTTCGGGCTCTGGCTCATACGTTTGTGATGACGAAGTTGAATTAATAGCTGACCCGCCGCAGGATGGATATATGTTCTATAAGTGGGAAAACGTTGATAATCAGGGACTTTCTACGGGCATAGCTATGGATAACGAATACTGCTACAAGACTAAGTTTAAGATGGTTGACCGCTTTGCTTCTCTTGCAGAGGGAATGTATGACGAAGGAACACAGGTAGTATTCGGCGGCGGAAATCCGCTCTCTGACTCTATTTTCCTTGCCGCATCAAACTTCGATTATCCTGTATATGCATTTGGTAGCGGTTATGATGAAGGCGACAAGGGCAACTGCCTTGCTTCTGTAGTTAACGATTACGGCGCTGCAATTAAGCTTGCACTTGCCGATTATCAGGGCGGTGCTATCTTCTCTGGTGATTGCTCAAATAACTGCATTTACGTTACAGGAAAGAATCTTGATGAATTCCAGCTTGATGAAAACGGTGATATCGCCAAGGATAAGGATGGAAACGAAATCAAGAACGAAGATTATAATCAGAACTATGCAACGATTTATAAGGCGCTTGCCGAAAACAAGCTAAATCTTGTTAGCGTTCAGTCTGGCACAGACGTAAGGGCTGCATATAAATCTGCTTGTCTGACATTAAATTATAAAATAAAATAAGAAATTCGGGGCTGATTAAGCCCCGATATTTTTTATAATTTCATATATTCGTTTACTGCAAGCGTGTCGCATCTTTCGTTGTACGGATGACCGTTATGACCTTTTACCCAAAAAAAAGTAACATCGTGTTCTTCAAGAAGAGGAAGTAATTCCTGCCATAAGTCAATATTCAGAACTGGCTTTTTATCAGCCTTGCGCCAGTTATTGTTTATCCACGAATTGAGCCAGCCTTGATTAATTGCATCACAGACGTACTTTGAATCAGTTGTAAGCGTTACCTTACAAGGCTCTTTGAGCTCCTGGAGCGCCTTAATAACAGCAGTTAGCTCCATTCTGTTATTAGTTGTTTCTGGCTCGCCGCCCGATATTTCTTTTTCTTTACCGTTATAAACTAATACTGCGCCCCAGCCGCCTTTTCCTGGATTTCCGCTGCACGCGCCGTCAGTATAGATTTGTACTTCTTTCAAATTATCACATCCAATGTGAATATTTTAGCACTAAATTTGGTAATAATCAATAAGGAGTTTATTTTTACTTGACTTTATTATTAATATAATTTATTATATATAGGACTTAGTATGTTTTTCGGTGCTGTACCGAAATAATTTAATTTTAGGAGGTTATTATTTTAATGGCAAATAACAAAAGGGTGCCGAATAAGGCGTCTGGCGGAAAACGGAATTCCAAACGGCGCTATTATACCTACAGAAAGGCATCGAAGAAATCTGATTACGTTCCGCAAAAGCAGGCGGAAAAGGTTAAGATTTCTTTTCTTGGAGGTATGAATGAAATAGGAAAGAATATGACGCTGTACGAATACGGTGACGAAATGTTTATCGTTGACTGCGGACTTGCATTTCCTAATTCTGATTTACCAGGCGTAGACCTTGTAATACCAGATTTCACTCACGTTGTAAACAACCAGGAAAAGATTAAAGGAATAATAATTACTCACGGTCACGAGGACCATATCGGAGGTCTTGCGTATCTTCTGAAAAAGGTTAACGTTCCAGTATACGCAACAAAGCTTACTATTGGTTTGATTAAAGGCAAGCTTGAAGAACACGGACTTCTTAATTCTGCAAAGCTTGTGGAAATTAAGCCGCGCGACAATATCACGCTCGGTCATTTCAATATTGAGCTAATTCACGTCAATCACTCAATTCCTGATTCAGTAGGACTTTCTATCAGGTGTCCTGCAGGAATTATTATTCAGACGGGCGACTTCAAAATTGATACAACGCCCGTTGACGGCGAAATGATTGACTTACCGCGATTCGCAGAATATGGCAAAAAGGGCGTGCTTGCGCTTCTTTCTGACTCTACTAATGCAGAGCGCCCTGGCACTACAATGAGCGAAAGTATGGTAGGAGAAAGCTTTGAAATGCTTTTCAGAAAAGCAATGAAAAAGAGGATTATCGTCGCTACTTTTGCTTCTAATATTCACAGAATTCAGCAGATTATGGACGTTGCGGAATCACGCGGCAGAAAGGTTGCCGTTGTTGGCCGAAGCCTTGAAAATCTTGTAACCGTTGGCTCTGAGCTTGGATATCTCAACGTTCCAGATAAAATATTAATTCCTATTGAAAGAATTAATAATTATACTGACGACAAGCTCGTTATTATTACAACAGGCTCTCAGGGCGAGCCGATGTCTGCGCTTACAAAGATTGCGCTCGGCGAGCACCGCAAGGTATCTATTACGCCTAACGATTACGTAATCATATCTGCTACGCCTATTCCTGGTAACGAGAAGATGGTAGGTAACGTCGTAAACGCGCTGATTAAAAAAGGCGTTGACGTAATATATGAAAATATGTACGACGTTCACGTTTCTGGACACGCCTGTCAGCAGGATTTAAAGCTGATGATAGGACTTGTTAAGCCGAAGTTCTTTATTCCAGTACACGGTGAGCAGAAGCACCTTGTAAAGCATGCTTCTCTTGCTGAATCAATGGGTATTAATATCGACAATATTTTTATCGGTGATATCGGTAATACAATTGAGCTTACAGAAAACTCGATGAAAAAAGTTGATAACGTTCCGTCAGGCGAAATTTACGTTGACGGCTACGGCGTCGGCGACGTTGGCAATATTGTGCTTAACGACAGAAAGCATCTGTCACGCGACGGTATAATCATTGTTGTTGCCGCAATTGACGCCGAGGATGGCTATATCGTTTCTGGTCCTGATATCGTTTCGCGAGGTTTTGTATTTGTTAAGGAAAACGAAGAGCTTATGAAATCGGCAAGAGAGCTTGCCGAAAAGGT
>JAFWKC010000101.1 GCA_017514345.1 Eubacterium sp. | reverse complement strand
TGTTCTTGTTAGCAGCTGTCGGAGAAAGATTGTACTGTTCGTCATCAATTGTAACGTAACCCGTACCTCTCTGAACTGCAGTTGAAAGACCTTCATACGAAACGTTAATCTTCTGGTTGTAGCTTGCGTCAAATGATACTGTTCCGTCAATCGAGCCGCCGAGGTTAGCAATGAAGATTGTAATTCCATCTTCATCCTGGCACTCATAATTTGCAATAATCATAGTGTTCTTTGTGACAGAAACTGTTGCGCCGACTGCATAATCAGTACCGTCAACGGTGTAACCTGTAAAGTCGTAATTAGCAATTACAGGAGCTTCCTCAAGAACGATGCTGCCCTTGTCAACGTATTCGGTCTTGTAAACCTTGTTACGAAGATTGTTTGCGTACTGAACGCGAACCTTTTCGCTTGAGGTTACGTCTGTTTCGTTGTCAAGTCTGAAGGTTGTATCACCGTTGATGACAAAGTTGATTTCCTTGTCGTTTGTGAGATACTTTTCGTTAGCGTTGGAAGCCGTCGCTGATGTGAAGGTGTAATACCAGTTTACGTACTTATTTGACGGAGCGGTAATCTTAACCGAAGTACCGTAAGGAACCGTAATTGTGTTACCCGTGGTAGAAACCTCACCTGAACCAAGGTCGTAAGTAAAGGTGGTGTTAGCAGCGTCTGATACGCCTGTAATAGTTACGGTGTACGACTTATTATTCTGAGAAAGAGCTTCTGTAACAATTGCGTCAACCTCGCTCATATGCTGCCATGTGTAGCCGGCAGTCAAGAGCTGACCGTAGTATGAGTTGTTCTCAAATACAGCAACATTTGTCGTCTTTGCAACGAGAGAATTAATCAGCGTCTGAACTGCTGCATAATCATAAGCGTCAGGGTCAAGGTTGCTTGCCTGAAGAATTGCCTGTGCTGCCGAAGCAATATCGTCGGAATTTTCAACAACGGCGTCGTCAACAGGAACAAGAAGATCGCCTGCTGCTGTTACTGCTGCAGCTGCTGCAGCGATATCATCGTCAGCCTGTGTCGAAGCATAGATAGCCTTGCGCTGTGCGTCTGTAAGCCAGAAATAATCTACATTGTTAAGTGCAGCCTTTGCAGCGTCAATTGAAGCTTTGGTGAACTGACCTGTTGTAACCTTTGTGCGAAGCGCTGCAACCGCATCATCAAGCGGTGTGAAGTCAGCGTTTGATTCAAGCGCGTCCTTGAGTTCAACAATTCGTGCTGCGCGAGCTTCGATATCGAGCTGTGCATCAGACTTAGTTGTTGTTGAGCCCGTTGCATAATATGCGAAGTTGCGAACGCCTGTAGCTGAATAATCGCCGTTAAGCTTAGCAGCAACTTCGTTAGTATAATAGTTTGCAAATGCACTCCAGCTTTCATCAGACCAAGGTCCGCCGTAAGCTTCACTCTGCTGTCCTGCGTCATAAATGTCCTTAACCGCATCACGGGCATCGATAAGAGCTGTTCTGTCAGCTGCTTTTACAAGCGCTTCTTTTGCATCCCAGAGAGTGTCGTATCTGCCCTGACACTGAGCGAGTACCCACTCAGCAGTTTTGTCGCTATAGTCAAGGTCAGACTTTGCTGCTGCAAGAGCATTTACGTATGTATTCCATGAAGCATTGGTGTACTCAGCTGCAACGTATCCTGCCTCTTCGCACTCGCTGATAAGTCTGAACAGGTCAGCAATATTTACAACCTGAACAGATCTGTTGTAAGTAGTATAATCATGACGATAGCCGTGATATGTGTAACCGAATGTACCTGCTGATGAATACTTCCAGAAATATGTTGCACCGAATTGCTTGTCGTTAAATGTGTAATTATCAATCGTGAGCTTAGTAGTCTTTTTAAGCGTATTAGAGCTTTCCTGTGTTACATAAAGCGAAGTAGTTGCCTTGAACTGTGTAGTACCACCTGCTGCATAAAGAGCACCCTTTGCACCGTGGTTACCATCATCTTTATGCTGGTCCGTATTGTCAAAATTGGTAAGCATTTGTGTAAGGTCAACGGTGTAGAAATTATCTTCGCCTACTGTATCAGCAGTGGTGCGCCACGTAGAGCTTGAGTCATTTTCAACAGCGTATACGTTATACTTTGCAGCTGCTACACGGGAAGCATCTACATAAACACCTGAGCCTGGCTTAGTTTCAGCGCCTGCCATTGATGCAGAACCGAGGACAAGACGTCCGTCCTTAGTGTTCGTTCCGTTGTTCTTTGCAACAAATCCGCCAGCAAAGCCGTATTCACTAATTTTATCATCGCCTACAGCCTGGTTTGTTTCGTTTCCGCCTGAGGTTATCTGATTAACCCATGTGCACTCATCATCAATATTCATTGTATCAAGCGCACCGTAATTGGAGCTGCTGTCACTGACAAAGCTGAAATACGAATCAGGAAGCTGAAGATAATCAGCCGCATGAGTAGTTCTGAAAACGATAGAATTGGTTTTACCCCAGAAATTAACTCTCCAGTTAACGCCTGCGCCCGTAGACTCAGGAGTTCCTTCGATTGTTACGTAATCAGCATCATCACCAGAACTGATAATTTCGCCGTTACCCATCTTTGAGAAAGCGTCCTTAAGACCTCTGAGAGCAGTAAGAACATTACGGATAACAACCTGATATGATTTAATCTTGTTTGTAGCACAGTTTGCCGCATAAACGCCCATTGCTGCGTCATATTGATTTGCTGCGCTGACTGCAGTTTCAACCGTTGCCCAGTTAGCATAGTCAGCAGGAACAAAATTGTCCGTGTTGGTTGCGTATGCAACAACTGAGTTTGCAGAGTAATTACCTGCGCTTGCAACATTATAATTCTTGTTAATAACAAGCTTTACAAGAGCTGTCTGAACAGCCGTAAGCTGAGCTGCTACTGTTTCCTCGGTAGTCTGGCTCTTTGCACGAACACTCTTGTACTTATCAACAGAAGTCCAAACTGCAATCTTAGCAGTATCGATAACGTTCTGAAGGTCTGCGTTAGAATAAGACGTTGTAGTCCAGTAACCGCTGTTTGCAATAGCATACTCTGCGTCGTCAATAGCGGTTTCAAGTGCAGTAGTGTCAACATTTTGGATGGAATCTACAAGATTGTTGTAAGCCGTGTTGAGGTTGTCTGCAAGAGTCTGAGCAGCTGCGCTCGGGCTGTAACCGTTTGACGGAAGGTTAGTCATATTGCTTGTTGCATTAGTGTATGCGGTTGTAAACAGGTTCCATAAATTTGTATTATAGAAATTATCGTCGTTACCGTCCGCATAAACCTGCTTAGCCTGACTGATAGCAGCGCGAAGGTTTACGTAACCTGCAGCGTCAGCTGTAGCAGTTGCAGAGCTTGCTGCCGCTACTGCAGTCTTGATATCGTTAGCACAAGTCTGAACTGTACTTTCAACGTTCGATGAATAATTATAATTCTTCGGGTTGGAAGCAATAAGTCCGTCAAGCGCGCCGATAAGACTGCTGAGTCCGCCGAGAGTATAATTCTCAACTGGAATTGTGCCGTCGCTGTCAATAAGTGCAGTAAACTTGCTTACAGCAGATGATGAATCTGTTGAAGTAAGCTGAGTGAGAGCAGGCTCATAGTTGATAACGTACTGAGTATTATCAGAATAGATAGTACCTGTCTTGTTACCGCTACTACCCCAGTTATTCTGATAGCCGACCATTGTAAAGGTCTGACGGTATGTCTTTGTGTAATAATTTGTGGTATCAGGTGTACCCTTGAAATACAGCTTATTCCAGTAAAAACGGCTGGACGTGATATTAGAAGTTTCATTTTCCTGATAAGAAGCCTCTGAATAACCAAAGTAGCTGTCATAGTTAGTGGAATTCTTAGCCTCTCCTGGCCACATAGTATAATTCTGGTCATTACTGTTATAGTAACCGTACCAGTAATCGCGCATTTCCCAATTGCTGTCGTCAGCACCGACCCACTTTGTATTAGTATTGTGGTTACCGTCACGGGTATGCTCAAAAAGAATAGGACCGTAGATATCGCCCTTGCCGTCGTATGCAAATACGATATTTGTAGGCATAGCGATTTTAACCTTCTGTGAACCGATGGTTGTATAGGAATTGTTGTAACCATTTGAACCGCTCCAGTTTGTGGTTGTGGTACAGTATACAACGTTTGAGTAAGCGTTCTTAGCCTCGTTACCCTCGTGATAAGCCTTTGCATCAAATGAAGGTACGCTCCAGACTTCCATATTTGACGTTGCAGTTTCAAGCGCAGTTTTGGCGCTTGTAAGCTGAGCAGTAGTGCCGTTGCCGTAAACGTATGCGTCGTATGCCTCGTTAGCGTCAATATATGCATTGTAAGCAGCGAGCATATTGGTATAAAGAGTACCGTCCATCATACCTTCGTATGATTCCATCGCAGTTTTGAGAGCAATAGCATCTGCATCTGTTACTGCATTTGCGTATGCAGTCAATGACACGAATGGAGTTGTGCTTATTACCATAAGTGCCGAGAGAAAGATTGCTAAAACCTTTTTGCTTAAACTTCTCATAATAATTACCTCCTTGGGTTGCAAAATCCCGTTTCAAGGTCAGCCAATCACTGACCATATGGCAAACCTTTACTTAAAGACTTCGCGCATTAGGGTATAATATCCCTAAATTATTTTATTCGTAATCATAATAACACACTAAATCTAAAAAATCAATAGTTTATTCAAAAAAAATTAACATTTTTATTTACAATTTGTTAACAAATCATTCGTTACAAAAGCCGCGTTTTGTCAAAAACATCGTTGTTTACAACTATTAAACACCGTTTTGTATATTTATGCTCTTGTTTTGTATATTTATTCGTCAATATGCACATCGCAAGCTAAATTATAATAGTTTTGAAATAAATATTGCACAAATATATGCAAAAACTATTGCATTTTTATTCACTTCTGATATAATAGCTTCAACATCAAAAACAAAGCGTTTCCAAGGAGGATACTATAATGGATAAAAAAGATATTAAAAAGGTTGTACTTGCTTACTCGGGAGGACTTGACACGTCAATCATCATTCCGTGGCTCAAGGAAAACTATAACAACTGCGAGGTTATCGCAGTAAGCGGCGACGTAGGACAGGGCACCGAGCTTGACGGTCTTGAGGAAAAAGCTATCAAGACGGGCGCTTCAAAGCTTTACGTGCTCGACCTCAAGGACGATTACGTAGAAAACTACATTTTCCCCTGCTTAAAGGCAGGCGCAGATTACGAAACGTACCTTCTCGGCACCTCGCACGCACGTCCCTGCATCGCAAAGGGACTTGCAGAAATCGCCGTTAAGGAAGGCGCCGACGCTATCTGTCACGGCTGCACGGGCAAGGGCAACGACCAGGTTCGTTTTGAGCTGACGCTCAAGGCGTTTGCACCTCAGATGCAGATTATCGCTCCGTGGCGTGAGTGGGATATCAAGTCGCGTGAGGAGGAAATCGAGTACGCCGAGGCGCACGACATTCCGCTTAAAATCAACCGTGAAACAAACTATTCAAAGGACAAGAACGTATGGCACCTTTCGCACGAGGGACTCGACCTCGAGGACCCTGCAAACGAGCCGACGTATCTTAAAGAAGGCTTCCTCGAAATGGGCGTTGCTCCCGAGCAGGCTCCCGACAAACCAACTTATATTACCATTCATTTTGAAAAGGGCGTGCCGACAGCAATCGACGGCGTTGATATGAAGCCTCTTGCTATCGTGGAAAAGCTCAACGAGCTCGGCGGCGCAAACGGTATCGGACTGCTTGACATCGTTGAAAACCGTCTTGTAGGTATGAAGAGTCGCGGCGTTTACGAAACTCCAGGCGGCGCTATTCTCTACAAGGCTCACGAGCTGCTTGAAATGCTCACTCTCGACAAGGAAACACAGCACTACAAGGCTCTTGTTGCACAGAAATTCGGCGAGCTTGTATACAACGGACTCTGGTTCACACCGCTTCGCGAGGCACTTTCCGCTTTCGTTGACAAGACGCAGGAAACCTGCACGGGCGACGTAAAGCTCAAGCTTTACAAGGGCAATATCATCCCAGCAGGCACGACCTCACCGTACAGCCTTTACGATGAAAACATCGCTTCCTTCGGCGAGGACGGCGGAGCTTACGACCAGGCTGACTCAGCAGGCTTTATTAACCTCTTCGGTCTTTCAATCAAGGTAAAAGCTCTGCTTGACCAGCAGCGCGGAGAATAATTCATAACTTGTAATTCAGGTGAACAATATGCCACAGCTTTGGAAAGGCAGGTTCAAAAAAGAGCTTGCAAAAGAAACAAACGATTTTAATTCCTCAATTTCATTTGACAGCAGGATGTTTGAGGAGGATATAAAAGGCTCGATAGCGCACGCAACTATGCTCGGCGCAACGGGAATTATCGACAAATGCGAAAGCGACAAAATCTGCGCTGAGCTGTCGGTTATTCTCGATGAAATCAAATCGGGCAAGCTCAGCATCGATATGGACGCTGAGGATATACACACCTTTATTGAAGGCGAGCTTACCTCGCGCCTCGGTCAGACGGGCAAGCGCCTGCACACCGCAAGGTCGCGTAACGACCAGGTTGCGCTCGATATCCGTATGACGCTGAAAAACGAGATTGACGAAATCAGCGAAAAGCTCAAGGCGCTTGTGCTTGTGCTTTGCGACAAGGCGGAGGAATACAAGGGCGCGATTATGCCAGGCTACACGCATCTTCAGCGCGCTCAGCCTATCACCTTCGGTCATCATATGATGGCGTATGCGTCTATGCTGCTTCGCGATATTGACAGGCTTAACGACTGTAAAAAGCGTATGAACGTGCTTCCGCTCGGCAGCGGAGCGCTCGCAGGAACGACGTATCCGCTCGACAGGAATATGGTTGCAGACCTGCTCGGCTTTGACGGCGTCAGCGCAAACTCGCTCGACGGCGTAAGCGACCGTGATTTTTGCATCGAGCTTGCAAGCGCGCTGTCGCTCGTTATGGTTCACCTTTCGCGTTTCAGCGAGGAAATAATTATGTGGTGCTCGTGGGAGTTCAAGTTTGTTGAGCTTGACGACGCGTTTTCAACAGGCTCGTCAATTATGCCGCAAAAGAAAAACCCCGACATAGCTGAGCTTGTGCGCGGCAAGAGCGGACGCGTTTTCGGCGATTTGACTACCCTGCTGACCGTTATGAAGGGCATCGCACTTGCATACAACAAGGATATGCAGGAGGACAAGGAGGCGATTTTTGACGCCGTTGACACGGTAAAAATGTGTCTGAACGCCTTTACTCCTATGATAGAAACAATGACGGTGCTGACCGACAATATGCGCGCTGCGGCTGCAAAGGGCTTCATCAACGCTACCGACTGCGCCGATTATCTTGTGGGCAAGGGGCTTCCGTTCCGCGACGCATACAAGGCGACGGGCGAGCTTGTCGCGCTGTGCATAGACAAGGGACTTACGCTTGAAACGCTTCCGCTTGAGGAATACAAGGCTGTATGCGATTTGTTCGACGACGAGGTTTACACCGCAATCAATCTTGAAAAATGCGTTGCCGACAGACTTGTTGAGGGCGGACCGAGCACACAGAGTGTGGAAAAGCAAATAAAGCTTGCAAAGCAAGCGGTAGAATAGCAGTTAAAAGCTCTCCATTGAGGAGAGCTTTTAAAATATCTTGAAACAATATTGCTGTTGTGATATCATATAACCATAAACCACAAAGGAGTGAAATTATGAAAAAGACACACAGCAAAATATCAACACGCATTTTATCACTGCTTCTCAGTCTGATGCTACTCGTTCCGATGATGACCGCAGGCGTGATTACGGCGCAGGCAAGCACAATCACCATTATGACGCCCGAGCAGTTCGTAAACATCAACTGGAAAAACGCAGGATACGGTCCAGGACACAAATACGTTATCGGAGCCGACTTTACGCTCGGCGACGGCGAATATGCGACGTGCGCGCTGACAAGCGGCAATTTTGTTATTGACTTCAACGGTCACACCGTACAAAACGCCAGACAAAACCTTACGGTTATTAACGTTCAGGGTGCAAACGTAGTTCTTATGGACTCAAAGGCTTCCGACAGCAAGCCGAGCGTACGCTCCTACGGCGCAGGTGCAGTTCAGGTTACTGCAGGCACGCTGACAATCTGGAGCGGTAATTACTTCGGACTCAGCGACGGAACTAACAACCCCGTCGGCGTTCACTGCGGCGGCTCAGCCTCTACCTGTAACATTTACGGCGGCAACTACTACGGCGATTACGTAGGCGGCAGCTGCTCAAACGGCGGCAAGCTGAACATCGACGGCGGTAACTTCCGCGCAGGATATATGTTCGCCGTTATGAATATGGGCGGAACGGTTAAGATAACGAGAGCTAATCTCACCTCGGGTACAACAACCTACGGCGGTCAGTTTGCAATCGGTGAATACGCACCGCAGACCACATACGACTTCAACAACTGGCTTGCGTCAGGCTCCTGGTTCTCACCGACCTTCCAGACGGGCTACTGGAATATGCAGTCACAGCTTAGCGCAACTCCGTTTTTCGGCTCGACCTTTGCAGTAGCTTACAACACACCGACGCTCAGCGTAGGCAGTAATAACCCGCGTCCCGTTTATAATGACATATTAGGTTCAAATTCTAACGGTTCATCAAACGGCGGCAACGCTTCTACGCCTGCAAAAACTGGAATAAAAAAGGTTACCTCGCCAAAGAAAAAGCAAATCAAGGTAACCTGGAACAAGAAAAAGGGCGTTAACGGATATGCAATTCAGCTTGCGACAAACTCAAAGTTCACAAAGAACAAGAAAACGGTTTACGTAAAGAAAAGCAAAACGACCTCAAAAATCATCAAGGGACTTAAGTCAAAGAAAAAGTATTACGTTCGCGTAAGGACTTACAAAAATTCAAACGGCAAAAAGATTTACTCAAAATGGAGTAAGGCAAAAATGGTTAAGGTTAAATAGTTAAAAGCAGGGAACGGAAATCCGTTCCCTGTTTGTTTTATTTGCTGTATGAAACTATTATTCCGCCGTTTGAAGCGTATGTTGAGTTGAGTCCGCTCGCCTTGACGATTTCGACGTCGCCGAACGGCGCAAGCGCGCAAATCTTATCAGCCACAAGCTTCGCCTTTTCCTCGCAGCATACGTGCGTCACGACAAGACGCTTGTCCGAAACGTCAACGTCCTTGACGTTTTCAGCGATAATCCCCGCCATCTTAACAATAGCTCTGTTCATCGCGATGTCCTGCCCTGCAAGCGAAATATTACCCTCCTGCGTGCGTTCAAACACCATCTTGAGCTTAAGCTTTTTGAGAATTGAAGCGGCAAGCGCAAAAAGTCTGCCGTTTTTCTTTAGCACGTCGAGCGACTCAAGGCAGAAATAAAGCGCCGTATGATTAAGAATAAAATCACCGATTGTATCAACCATCGTGTCAAAATCAGTTCCCGCGTCGCCGAGCTCCTTAATCTTTTCAGCCGTTATGCTCTCAATTCCTGCCGTTGCAAGCGAATTGAACACGTGAATTTTCTTTGTGCTGTCGGGATGCTCCTCCCTGTACAGCTCAACGCCCTGCAGTGCGCTGTTGTACGTTCCCGAAAGCTTGTCCGTAATCGTAATAACGTAAAGCTCGTCCTCGTCGCATTCAAACGCGCTTGCCCACGCGTCGGGCGACGGGCAGGCTGTGCGCGGCACGTCCTTGTATTCAAGCACGCGGCTGATATAATCGTCCTGGTCAAAGCTCTCGTCATCAAGTATTCTGTAATCACCGATTTCAAGCGTAAGCGGAACGAACGTTATGTTCGTCCAGTCAGCCATTCTTGCCGTTCTGTCACAGCAGGAGTCAGCAATAATCCTGTAGCTCATATTTTATTCCTCGATTTCTGATTTCGGATATTCCAAATCGTCCTTAGTCCAGTCCCTGATTACCTCAAGGAACTCCTTTGCCTCCTCTTTTGCCTGTGGAAGATTATGTTCAAGACAGTTGCCGCATTCCTTATTGGAAATGTTCGGAATTTTGCCCCAGTATTCGGCAACGTGATTGAAAGCCTCTTTGACAAGCTCAATAATGTACTTGTCGCTAAGGTTTCTTGCTACCAAAAAGAAGCCCGTGCGGCTGCCCATAGGCGCAAAGCAAATGATGTTGTCGCCAAACTCGCTGTCGCGCACATACTTTTTTATAATATGCTCAATCGTGTGCAACGCCGAATTAGTAAGATAATCTCCCCTGTTCGGCTCCTTGAGCCTTATATCATAAGTCGTGATATCGTCGTCAATACGACTGATGTAAATGCCCTTTTTGAGAATATCGTGATTAATGTCATAGCTCGGTACTAATTTCATTGTGTTACCTCTGTTCCTGTCAAAAATGATATATTGCCCGTTACCTCATAGGCTGTTTTTTCGCCGCGGCAAAACGCCTCGAAGCCGTCGAGCAGACTGAGCGCGTCAGCCTTTGCGATTTCCATAAGCTCGTCAAAGCTGTACGTATGACTGATATTATCATACGGAGAAGTCCACGCCTTATTCTTTATATTAGCACAATCGGCGGCAATTTCCAAGTCCTTTGGCTTAATTGATGCCGAAAGCTTGAAGTTTTTTATCACAGGCGACAGCGGACGCTCAATAGAATGAGCAAGACGCGTTGCGCCGCCTTTTTCATCGCGAAGCACGTCCTGCGTATCAGCAGTATCGGTAATCGCTCTTATTATCTCGCTTTTTTCAACGTCGCGGTCGCACGCCGTTTTAATAGCATATTGCATAAGCTTTGATATTTCGTCATAAACCGCGCTGTCGTCTGAAAACGTAGCCTTTGAGTCAAACAGCGACGGCGGATAAATCTTTTTGTACTCATAAAGCAAATACGTGTCAACCGCGTGCTCAACAACGTTGTGCGCCGTAAGCGGATGCATACGCTTATCCGCGGCAGTAAATTCGTCCTGACGCGCGTACACGTACGGATGACAGGTGCGGTCAAGCGCATAGTGAAGAATAAACGCATATATGTACGACTTCGCAATATCGCGGTTTTCGGTGATTTTCAGATAATCCCTGAACGCCTCAAACAACTTTTCGCTCTTGCAACGGTGAAGCGCAGAAGCCACGCTGCTGAGCGATTTGTATATCTTAAACGGCGGCCACAGGCGGTGAAACAGGAATATATCGGGTCCCTGACAGCCTATTCCCGCTGTACCCTTATCAATTTTAAAGTCAGCCCGTTTTTCAAGCTCGGGCAATAGCTCCTCTAAGAAAATATAGTGTGTTGCAAATGCAGGCATAGTTTCTCCTTATATTACATCAGCCGTTTTATATCCTCGGGAAATTCGCACGTTATGTGCATATCCCCGCCCGTTACGGGATGGACAAAATATATGTCCTTGCAGTGAAGCGCCTGACGGTCAATTTTTGTACAGTCGCCGCCGTAAAGCGAGTCGCCGAGCAGCGGATAGCCGAGGTGCGAAAGGTGAACTCTTATCTGGTGCGTTCTGCCCGTTTCGAGCTTGCACCTAATAAGCGAAGAGTCATCAAGATGCTTTACGGTTTCAAAATGCGTTACGGCTCTTTCGCCGTTTTCGTCGACCTTGCGTTTAATTATGCTGTCGCCGCAGCGCGCAATCGGCAAATCAACCGTGTCGCTGTCAGGCGTTTCTCCGCCGACAACAGCGTAATAATCCTTTTCTATCCTTCCCGCAAGCTTCGACGCCGCAAGCTCGTGCTTTGCTACAAGCACAAGTCCGCTTGTGTCGCGGTCAAGACGATACACGGCTCGGAACGCGCCGCCCTGTTTGCCGAGGTGGTAAGAAACAAAATTCGACAGCGTGTCGCCGATATGATTTCTGCTTTCGTGAACGGGCATAAGCGGCGGCTTGTTGAGGACTAATACGTCCTCGTCCTCGTAGCAAACCTCGATATCTGCTTTGAGCGGTGAGGGCGGCTTGCCCTTTGACTCAATTTTTATCACAAGCACGTCGCCTGCGCTCAGCGTATCAATAGTGCGCGCAAAATCGCCGTTAACCGTTATTCCGTTTTCCGTCTGCTTCAGCCGCGTAAGAAGCGAGGACGACACGCCGAAGGCTTTAAGGTAGTCGCGTATCTTAACACCCCCGTCCTTTTCTTCGGCAGTAAACTGTATTATTCTCATAAAATTAATATTAATAAAAATTTATACAAAAGTCAACAATTGATATTACTTACACAAAGTGATATAATTACAGAAAAGGAGGCGTAGCTATGCAAAGACGATGGTTCAAGGGCGACACTCACCTGCACACGACAAATTCTGACGGCGTTCTTCATCAGTACGAGCTGATTGAGGCGTGCAAAAAAGCAGGACTCGACTGGATAATGATTACCGACCACAACTATAACACCGTTGAAAAATCATATTCAAGCGACGGACTGACTGTAATTCAGGGGCAGGAAATCACGGGCTATAACGGTCACGTCAACGTATGGGGCGCAAGGGTGCCGTTTGAAATGCCGTACGACCTCAGCGATATTGAAGCGTACACGAAAATGACCGAGGCTTCAAAGAAGAACGGCGCTATGATTAGCGTTAATCATCCGTTTTGTTCAAACTGTCCGTTCAGAATGGATTTGGACGCGTTTGATATGGACTGCGTTGAGGTATGGAATACCATTCAGCACACCGACAACAACAAGTGTATGAAGTGGTGGACGGACAAGCTGCTTGAGGGCAAAAGGCTTCCTGCTGTCGGCGGCTCCGACTTTCACCGTGATTACGGTCCAGCAAAGCTTCTTGCCGTTCCAACGACTATTACATATGCAAAAAGCAATTCTGCCGAGGATATTATGGACGCAATCCGCGAGGGCAGATGCGTCGTGACTAATTCGCCGAACAGCTCGATGATTTACCTTGATATTGAGGGCGCTCAGCTCGGCGACAGTATTGCGCTTGGCAACGGTTTAACGGGCAAATGCACCGCGACAAAGCTTCACAGGGGCTTTGTGCTCAGGGTATACAACAACGACAAGCTGATTTATGAGCACAGAGCAAACGCTTACGAAAAGACGCATACGGCGCACTTTGGCATAAAGGAAACGGGCTTTGTGCGCGCAGAGATAGATTACAGGCTTTCCAGACCCGTCAAAAAGCTGCTCGGCTTCGGCGAAAGGAATTTCCTTGCGGCGCGCGGCGCTGACGTACCCGAAACGGCAGACGAAATGTTCTGGGCGTTTACAAACCCGATTTGGATTGTGTAAGCACAATAAAAAACACAGGAGAATGGTATGACAAATATTCAACGGCACCTGTTTGAAAATCAGGACATAGAATACCGTGATTTTCAGGCAAAGCTGATACCGACTGTTGACATAACATACTTTATCGGCGTTCGCACTCCCGTACTCAGAAGCTACGCAAAGCAGCTTGCAAGGAGCGAGGAAAAGGACGCGTTTCTCAGCAAGCTTCCGCACAGCTATTTTGACGAAAATCAGCTTCACGCTTTTGTTATTTCGCTTGAAAAGGACTTTGATACTGCAATCGCCGAAACACAGCGCTTTTTGCCGTACATTGACAACTGGGCAACGTGCGACCAGATGAGTCCAAAGGTGTTCAAAAAGCACAGAAGCGAGCTGAAACCCTACATAGAAAAGTGGCTTGTAAGCGAGCTTGAATACACGGTGCGCTTCGCTGTCGGAATGATAATGGAGCATTACCTTGACGACGATTTTGACGAGGAGCTTATGAAAAAAGCCGCCTCGGTACGAAGCGACAAATATTATATCAATATGATGGTTGCGTGGTACTTTGCGACTGCGCTTGCAAAGCAGTACGACACGGCAGTTAAGTATATCGAAAACGACGCGCTTGACGTATGGACGCACAACAAGGCTATCCAGAAGGCGCGCGAAAGCTACCGCGTTTCCCCTGAGCAAAAGGAATATCTTAATACATTGAAAAAACGCAATTAAAACGCACTGCTGAATACTGAAAAAGACCGCGATGCGGTCTTTTTATATATCGTGTCTGTTTTTGATTTTGAGTCGCTCCATAGCTCGCGCAAGGTCGTTGACTGACTGTGTATATTCAAACAGCGACTGCTTCTGACGGAGCTTTTCCTCAGCGCGTTCCTTTGCTTCGCGCGCACGGTCGGCGTCGATTTCCTCGGGACGCTGACACGAAATGCACACGACGGTTGCGGTGTTATCAAAAAACTCAATAAATCCGCTGCCGATGAACGCAAATATTTCTTCACCCTCGGCAGGTGTGATTTTCATTTCGCCGAATTCAATAGGCGCCACCGTGTTTTCGTGGTGTGCAAGAAAGCCTTTGAGTCCGTCGTCGGCAATCGGCAGCACAAGCTGCACGCAGTCGCCCTCAAAAAACACACGGCGCGAGGATACAATTTTCAGTTTAAAAGTGTTCATAAGGTTTCACCCTTTTTGAATTACAGATTCTTGGCTTTTTCTATTGCGTCGTCAATGGTGCCGACGTTAAAGAAGGCTGCTTCTGGTAAATCGTCAACCTCACCGTCAACAATCGCCTTGAAGCCGCGTACGGATTCCTTAAGCGGAACATACTTACCGTCAAGTCCCGTAAACTGCTCTGCAACGTGGAACGGCTGTGACAGGAATCTTTCGATTCGTCTTGCTCTGTGAACGGCGAGCTTATCCTCGTCGGAAAGCTCCTCCATACCGAGAATTGCAATAATATCCTGAAGCTCCTTGTACTTCTGAAGATACTCCTGTACCTGACGCGCAACCTCATAATGCTCCTCGCCGACAACATCAGCCTCAAGAATACGGCTGTTTGATTCAAGCGGGTCTACTGCGGGATAAATACCCTTTTCAACAATCTTTCTTGAAAGAACGGTTGTTGCGTCAAGGTGAGCAAACGTAGTTGCAGGAGCTGGGTCGGTAAGGTCGTCGGCAGGCACGTAAACTGCCTGAACCGAAGTGATTGAACCGTTTTTCGTCGACGTGATACGCTCCTGAAGCTCACCGAGGTCAGTAGCAAGCGTCGGCTGATAACCTACGGCTGACGGCATTCTGCCAAGCAGCGAGGAAACCTCTGAGCCTGCCTGAATAAATCTGAAAATATTATCGATAAACAACAGCACGTCCTGGTGCTCCTTGTCACGAAAATACTCAGCCATCGTAAGTCCCGTTTCGGCAACACGCATTCTTGCTCCAGGCGGCTCGTTCATCTGTCCGAACACAAGCGCCGTCTTGTTGATAACGCCCGATTCCTTCATTTCGTTCCAGAGGTCGTTACCCTCACGCGAACGCTCGCCTACGCCTGTGAAGATTGAATATCCGCCGTGCTGAGTCGCAACGTTAGTGATAAGCTCCTGAATAAGTACGGTTTTACCTACACCTGCGCCGCCGAAAAGACCGATTTTTCCGCCCTTTTGATACGGCGTAAGAAGGTCGATAACCTTGATACCCGTTTCGAGAATTTCCACCTCGCTCGACTGCTCCTCAAATGCGGGCGCCTTGCGGTGGATTGACCAGTGCTCCTCGTTTTCAAGACTTTCGAGGTCGTCGATAGTTTCGCCGACAACGTTAAAAAGTCTGCCGAGCGTTTTTTCGCCGATAGGCACCTTGATTGCGTCGCCAGTAGCCTCAACCTGCATATCCTTGTAAAGACCGTCGGACGCGGCAAGCATAATGCAGCGCACCATACCGTTTCCGATATGCTGAGCAACCTCCATAACGGCTTTCTTGTCGCCGTTTTGCACCTCGAGTGCGTCTTTAATTCTCGGGAGAGCGCCGTCAAATCTTACGTCGACAACGGGTCCCATAACCTGAACTATTTTTCCAAAACTCATATATAGTCACCTATTTTTTGTTTTTTGAACGCGCGCCTGCGACAACCTCGGTAATCTCCTGAGTAATCGCCGCCTGACGGGCGCGGTTGTACTGAATAGACAGCTCTTTAATCATAGTCTGGGCGCTGTCGGTAGCAGTCTGCATAGCCATCATACGCGCGTTATGCTCGCTGCAAAACGACTCGACAAGCGCACCGTAAATAAAACCTGTAAGATAGTCGGGAACAATCTTGTTAAACGCCGTTTCGGCGTCGGGAATGAACGTAGCATTATCGTAACGCTCAACAAGCTCATTTTCCTGCATTTCGAGCCTTTCTGCCTTTAACGGAAGCAGCCTTTGGCTTTTCGCTTCGACTGTCATAGAGTTTACCATCTGGGTGTAAACCACATAAAGCTCGTCAATTTCACCGCTGATAAACAAATCAGTGAGCCGTCCTGCGATATGACGCGCACGGTTCATATTCGGGTCCTGCGCAGTATACTGAAAATTGATATCAATATTGATATCCTTTTTTTCAAAATAATGTCTGCCGAGCTGACCGATAATAAAGAGTCTGGCGTCAGCAATATCGTCAGCCATTAACTGCTCTGCAAGCTTGATAACGTTATGGTTATACGCGCCTGCAAGTCCCTTGTCGGCTGTGATAACAAGATATCCGACCTTACGGTCTTTGCCTTTTATATTTTCACGGGTATCAAAGAATTTGTTACCTGCTTCAGGTTTCTTGTCAAGAATTTTTGCAAGTGAATCCTGAATCAGATAAAAATACGGTTCCGTGTTTTTTAATTCTCTTCGGGCTTTCTGAAGCTTTGACGAGGACACCATATACATCGCGTTAGTGATTTTCATCGTGTCCTTAATCGACTTTATTCTGCCCTGAATTTCTCTTGCATTAGACATATATTAATTCCTAATTCCGAAATTCTAATTTCGGTTACTCGCTGCACTCAAACAAAACTATAATCGCCGTGTGCAGCACCCTTAATTCCGAATTCCGCATTCCGAATTCCGAATTATTTAAACTCGCTTGCCGCTTTTATGATACGCTCTTTGAGGTCGTCGTCGAGCGTCTTTTTCGTATTGATTTCATCAATAATATCATCATACTTTTCATCAAAATACGTGAGCAGCTCCGCCTGATACTTCTTGATTTCTGCTACGGGCACCTTCTGGAAGCCCTTTGCAATAGCGACAACAAGAGTAATTACCTGATGCGAAAGCGACATCGGGTTACCGAGCGGCTGCTTGAGCAGCTCCATAAGTCCCTTGCCGTATTCAAGCTGCGCCTTTGTATCCTCGTCAAGGTCGGACGAGAACTGAGTGAATACCTCCATCTCTCTGAATTGAGCGAGGTCAACACGAAGCGAGCCTGCCGCTTTCTTCATAGCCTTTGTCTGAGCCGCGCCGCCTACACGCGATACGGAAAGACCTACGTTAACCGCAGGACGCTGACCGCTGAAAAAGAGGTCGGACTCAAGATAAATCTGGCCGTCCGTGATGGAAATAACGTTAGTCGGGATATATGCCGAAACGTCGCCTGCCTGAGTTTCGATAACGGGAAGCGCTGTAATTGAGCCTCCTCCGAGCTCAGGTGAAAGACGGCTTGAACGTTCAAGAAGTCTTGAATGAAGATAGAATACGTCGCCCGGATAAGCCTCTCGTCCGGGAGGTCTTTCGAGCAGAAGTGAAATTGCACGGTAAGCCACAGCGTGCTTGCTGAGGTCATCGTACACAATAAGGCAGTCCTTGCCCCTGTACATAAAGTATTCGGCGATTGCCGTTGCTGAATACGGCGAAATATACTGAAGCGACGCGGGGTCGGCAGCAGTAGAGCATACTACAATCGTGTAATCAAGCGCGCCGTGCTTTTCAAGGTCGCCGACAAGCTTTGCAACGGTAGAAGCCTTCTGACCGATTGCGTTGTAAATGCAGATACAATCCTTGCCCTTCTGGTTAACGATAGTATCAAGCGCAATAGAGGTCTTACCTGTCTGGCGGTCGCCGATAATAAGCTCACGCTGTCCCCTGCCTATCGGGAACATCGAGTCGATAGCAAGAATACCAGTTTCGAGCGGCTTTGATACAGACTTTCTGTCAACGATAGACGGTGCGGGCTGCTCAACAAGACGGTAATCGTCAGCCGTAATTTCACCCTTGCCGTCAATCGGCTCGCCGAGCGCGTTAACAATTCTGCCGATAAAGCATTCGCCAACGGGAACGCCCGCCTTTTTGTGCGAGCGTTTTACGCGAGAGCCCTCGCTGATTTCGTCATCGCTGCCGAAAAGAATACAGCCGACTGTGTTTTTGCGGATATCCTGCACCATTCCCTTTACGCCCGACTCGAAAATAATAATCTCGCCGTACATAACGGAATCAAGTCCGTGAATGGTGGCAATACCGTCACCAACGCTTATAACGGTGCCGATTTCCTCGCCCTTGGTTTCAAACTCAAAGTCCTTGATATCCTCTTTAAGAATGGAAATTATACCGCCTGCGTCGACCTCGTTATTCTTTACTGCGTTCTTTTCTACGCTTTCCTTAATATCCTTGAGCTTTGTTCTGAGCGAACGGTCAAACTGACGTCCGTCAACATCAATGATAAAGCCGCCGAGAAGCGACGCGTCCTTGATAATTTCAATCTTTGCGTCGCCTGCGCCCGTTTCCTTGATAACAAAAGCCTTAAAGCCGTCAAGCTGTTCAGCCGTCGGCTCTGTTACGCAGCGGATAACTGCGTTTGCAATATTGTTTTTCTTGTCAAGCTCGGCAAGATAAGCCTTTGCAATCTCGTCAAAATCACACACGCACATATCCTCGCTGATTTGAGCGAGAACGCCTCTGATTGACGACGGGAAAAGCTCGCCGATAGCCGTCTCTTTTTCAGACAGCGGAACTGACGGGCTGTCAAGGATAGCGCAAACCTCCTCGGTAGCGCCTATTACAGCCCTTGTTTTTTCAATATCATCTGCGCTGACATTAGCGCTAAGCAGCGCAGAAATATATTCATCCATTTTCTGAATCATTATTCGTCACTGCTTTCCTTTAAGAAATCGTCAAAAATATCGCTGTCGTTTTCGGCGGATACATTCCTGCCGACAACCTTTTCGGCTGCCTGCATAGCAAGAGAAGCAATCTCCTCTTTTGCCGCTTTTCTGGCGTTGATAGTGTCGATTTCAATTTGTTTTTCGGCATCAGCCTTCAAAGCCGCTGCGTCAGCCTCGGCTTTTTCTATAATTCTGTCATATTCAACCTTTGCGCTGTCGCGTGCTTCAGCGATAATCTGCTCGCCCTCAGCCTCGACGTTTGCAATTCTGCCTTCATAGTCAGCAAGCTTTTCGTCAGCGTCCTTAGCCACCTGCTCGGCGTCGTCAAACTGCTTTTGGATAAGCTCCTTGCGGGCGTCCATAACCTTTTTAATTCTGCCGAACAAAAACTTTTTCATCAGCACATAAAAGATTATAAGATTGACAAAGGTGAATAGTATGTTCCAGTCAAACTTTAACATTTACTGTGTGTCCTTTCACAAATAATAGTCTTGATTATCTTATTTGAGCATAAAGATAATAAGAATACTAACGATAAGACCGTAGATAGCAGTAGCCTCTGCAAGCGCGCCGCCGAGGATAAGAGCTGTCTGGATTTTACCAGAAGCCTCTGGCTGACGTGCGATGCCTTCAACTGCCTTGCTTGTTGCCATACCGATACCGATACCTGCACCGATACCTACTAATACTGCAATACCTGCACCAATTGCGATAAGTCCCATAATTAAATATCTCCTTTAATAATTTTAATGATTATACTAATTATTTACCTTTTGCTTTTTCAGCCGTCCTTTTTTGTCCTTCTTCTTTTTTGGTACCTCTTCCTCGTCCTCCTCGGTTGCCTCGGCAAGATAAAGCGAGGTCAGGAAAACAAAGATATACGCCTGAAGTCCGCCGTCGAACAAATCAAAGTACATACTGAACACCATAGGAATAATAGTGTTTTTCGTTACGATTTTGATAAGCTCCATAATTGTGAATGCGGCAAGCACGTTACCGAAAAGTCGCATACAAAGTGAAAGCGGCTTTGTTATCAGCTCAAGAAGGTTAATCGGCGTAATAATCCATATAGGCTTTGTGTACGCCTTTATGCGTCCGAAAAGACCTTTGTCGCGGATATTTGCATACTCGACAATAACAATGCTTGTTATAGCCATAGCCGCCGTAACCTGCATACTCTTGGTAGGCGGTTTAAGCGTGCCGAGCGCCGAAAAAATTTCATTTACGGCTTCATTCTTAAAATGAAAAGCGCCGAAAAACGTGGGAGCAAAAATACCAATCATATTGGATATGCCGATAAACAGCGTCATACTCATAAGCCATGGTATAAAATCATACGTTTTGGGTGTCATAAGGTTCTTGAAGAAATCCTCGCCCTTTTCGTAGATAAGCTCAAGTATAGCCTGTCGCCGTGAGATTTCGCCCTCAACCTTAAGATTGCGGGTTAAAATCAACGCAAGAATTGTCATCACAACAATAATTGCCCACGAAACAACCGTACCCTCGTCGATAGATATGGTATGTCCTGCAACAGTAAAGCTGAAAACCTCTTCAATGCTCAGCTCCTCTGCAAGCTCGGCTCCCAAATCCAGCTTTGCCGCGATGGGAGAAAGTGTCATACACATACCTCCTTTTCAAAAAACTAAAGTATATTATACCACTAATTACAAATTTTTCAATAGTATTTGCTTAAAAAAGGTCTGTTTTTTCAACCTGCTTCTCGAAAAAGCGAATAGGCTTTTTAACAAGGAATTTAACTCCAAGTCCGATTACAAGCGCTCCTGCAATATATGCGGAAAGCTTGAGCAAATCAAGCCAGTAATCGCCCGCGTATGTACCGCACACGCACTCACGCATCGCGTTAATGACGAATGTAAACGGCAGATACGGGTGAATTGCCTGGAAGAAATTCGGGCAAACGTCAATCGGGAACGTACCGCCTGAGCCGCCAATCTGGATTACAAGCAGGATAATTCCAACCGATTTGCCTATGTCGCCGAGCGCGAACGTCAGCGAATAAATGAACATCGAAAATACCAATGCCGCAAACACGCCTACGAGCAGGAACATCATTGGATGGTAGCATTGTATTTTGAGGAAGTACAAATCGCCAAGACAGATTATCAGCGACTGTGCCACGGCGAACGTAAGGAAGGTTATCATTCTTCCGAAATACGCGTGATGCATACGGACGTTATCGCCGATTTCCTTCTTGCGCTTTACACCCGTTTTCATAACGGCAATAAGAATCATTGAGCCTACCCAGATTGCAAGCGTGCTGTAAAACGGCGCCATAGCCGAGCCGTAATTTTCAATGCCGTAAATCTTTTCCGTATCAAGCTTAACGGGGCAGGCAAGGAATTCACCAAGCTGCTCTGAATTTGCGCTCGTCATATTCTTGATTGTATTGAGAAGCTCGCTGTCGGCAAGTCCGTCAATCTTGTCTGCAAGGTCCACAAGCTCAGTCTGGATATTGTTGAGAAGATTATTGAGCGCAGCAACGAGGTCTGCCGAGCTGTCCGTAGTTGTGTCAAGGCTCTTTGCAAGCGATTCAAGCATCGGCAAATCGCCGCTCAGGTCTGCAACAAGGTCGCCCGTTACACGAAGCGTTTCAATAACAGAATTAAGGTTTTTGTCGACTGTAGGCTTAACGTCCTTTTTGTATCCCTGCTGCAAATCGGCAACATCAACCGTGAGCTTTCTCATTTCGCTTGTGATATTGTCGATTTCGTTCTTAACGGGGCTCTGCTGAGCTTTTGTAATCAGCGAATCAATCGAGTTTATCGCATCAAGCCTTTTCTGAGTTTTCGTAATCATTTTGTCAAGCGCAGTAAGCTTTATCGGCAGATATTCCTGCACGGTTTTCAGCGCGTTCAGCACCGTTTCAAGCTGAGCCTTGAGCTTTAATATTTTAGCCTGCGACTTTGTAAGAGTTGCAATTATTTCCTCGTCGGTCTTACCCGTAACGCCGTCAATTTCATCGGCTGTCGTCGTAAGCTCTGACGAAACGTCGGCAAGCGCCGTGTCAATTGAGCCTGTGAGGTTATTGACGCCCGTCTGCAAAAGCTTTGCAAGGTCCTCGCCGCTGTCAACAAGGTTGCCCGACGAGTCAATAAGCTTGTCTATATTTTTGCCGTCAATCGCTTTGCCGAGCTCCTGCGTCGTTTCGATAACATCGCCGAGGCTGTCAACAGTTTTCTTTACGCCGTCAATCGATGAGCTTGCTTTGCGAAGCTTTGAGGAAAGGCCGTCAAACGTGTCCATAGTTCCCTTCTGGCTCGCGTCAGAAACAAAGTCGATAAGCGAGCTTACGACGTTGATAACGGTAGTTACAAACGACTCGTTAACCTCCTGCTGAATGGTCTGCACGACCTTGTCGGTGATTTTCGTTGCAATAGCGTTTTTCTTTTCGTTGGCATAATACTTGATTTCAGGCTGTTTGAAATTGTCGGTAACAATACTTGTCAGCGACTCGGAAAAGCCCTTCGGTATCTCAATGCCTGCATAGTATTTTCCTGCCTCAATGCCGTTTATTGCCTCCTCCTTGCTGACAAACTGCCAGTCAATAAGGTCGTTGGCTTCGAGGTTGGACCTGATTTCCTCGCCTACGTTAATTTCAACCTCCTTAAACTTGTAGCCCTCGTCCTCGATGATAACGGCAACCTGCATATTGCCCGTCGAGCCGTACGGGTCCCAGTTTGCAAAGATGTTGAACCACGCGTAAAGCGACGGTATAACAGCAATTCCGACTGCAAGGATTATTGCCATTGAGTTTGTAAAAATCTTTTTGATATCACGCTTGTATATTTTGAAAATATTTTTCATCTGCTCAGTCCTCCTCGTCCTCTTCGCTGTCGCCGTCGATGTCCTCTAAGAATATATCGTACTCGCCGAATTCAATCTGCTCGTCGTCCTTGAGGTACGGTATCACCTTTGATTCAATAAGATATTTTGAATAATCCGCGATAATAAACACAGCAACGTTTACAAAGATGAAGATTATCCACATCTGAAGCCATTGTAGCTCGTGCGACGTGCGGTGACTTGCGATAATTCCGATAACCGTATATGCCAGAAATATTACTGCCGCGGCAATCTTGGCAATTTTGAGATAACGGCTGCCGCGTTCAAAATGAAAAAGAATTTTATCACGCAGAAACTTATACTTTATCGCAATTCGTTCATTTTCCGTTAACTCCGAAGCATTCGGCGTATTTGTCTGTTTTTTATCTTCCATATTCAAGCCTCCGACTACTACATATAGTTGTGATTTTCAGAGTATAATACAAATAATGGAATAAGTATAACATTATAGCATTAATTTTGCAATCATTTTTAATTAATTATTAGCAACTATTTACAACAGCAGTAAAATAGTATATAATATTAAGTCAATGATGAGTTAAGGATACCGTATCCTTCGTCATAAATTAACTCACAACGCAAACAAGGAGAAAACTATGGCTAAGCAGCAAAAAATGGTTGACGCCATTACGTCAATGGATGAGGATTTCGCCAAGTGGTACACCGACGTGTGCAAAAAGGCTGAACTCATCGAATATACAAGCGTAAAGGGCTGTATGGTAATCCGTCCGTACGGCTATGCGATATGGGAGAATATCCAGCGTATTCTTGACGGTATGTTCAAGGAAACGGGACACGAAAACGTGTGTATGCCGATGTTCATTCCCGAATCGCTCCTGCAAAAGGAAAAGGACCACGTTGAGGGCTTTGCGCCCGAATGTGCGTGGGTAACCTACGGCGGAAGCGAAAAGCTTGAGGAAAGGCTCTGCGTAAGACCTACTTCGGAAACGCTTTTCTGCGAGCACTTCAAGAACGTCGTTCACTCACACCGCGATTTGCCTAAGCTTTACAATCAGTGGGTGTCGGTTGTGCGCTGGGAAAAGACGACGCGTCCGTTCCTTCGCTCGCGCGAATTTCTCTGGCAGGAGGGACACACGCTTCACGCAACGGCTGAGGAGGCTATTGAGGAAACAGAAAAAATGCTCGGCGTTTACACCGAGTTTTGTCAGAAGTATCTTGCAATTCCTGTCGTACAGGGACAAAAGACGGAAAGCGACAAGTTCGCAGGCGCAGAGCGCACGTACTGTATCGAAGCGCTTATGCACGACGGCAAGGCGCTTCAGGCAGGCACAAGCCACTATTTCGGCGACGGCTTTGCAAGAGCTTTTGAAATTCAGTATTCAAACAAGGACAATCAGCTCACCTATCCGCACCAGACCTCCTGGGGTATGACGACTCGTCTTATCGGCGCAATCATTATGACGCACGGCGACGACAACGGACTCGTTCTTCCGCCTGCTGTCGCACCGATACAGGCAATAGTACTTCCTATTGCACAGCACAAGGAGGGCGTGCTTGACAAGGCAAACGAGCTTAAGGACAGACTTGCAAAGGTTTGCCGCGCAAAGATTGACGACAGCGACAATTCGCCTGGCTGGAAGTTTGCAGAATACGAAATGAAGGGCGTTCCCGTTCGAGTTGAAATCGGACCAAAGGATATCGAAAACAACCAGTGCGTTGTAGTTACGCGCCACAACAGAGAAAAGACGGTAGTATCTCTTGACGAGGTTGAAAGCGTCGTTCTTGAAAAGCTCGAGGAGGTTCGCAACGGCATTTATGAAAACGCCCTTGCAAACAGAGAGCGCAGAACTTATATCGCACACAATCTTGACGAAATCACAAGGGCGCTTGACGAAAACGGCGACGGCTTCGTAAAGGCTATGTGGTGCGGCGACGAGGAATGCGAGGATAAGGTTAAGGAAATTACGGGCGTCGGCTCACGCTGCATCCCGTTTGAACAGGAAAACCTCGGCGATACCTGCGTATGCTGCGGCAAACCCGCAAAGCATATGCTGTACTGGGGCAAAGCATATTAAGCCGAAAACAGCTTAATAGTTTTCAGTAAGCAGTTATCAGTATTCAGTTTTTGGGTGGGCTTCGCCCACACCCATTATAATTGCTGTGCGCAGCACCAACAGCTGAATACTGAATACCGAATGCTGAATACTAAATTTCGACAAAGGAGAAATTATTATGTCAGTATTAGTAACAGGCGGTCTTGGATACATCGGCTCACACACCTGCGTTGAGCTCATCAACAGCGGTGTCGACATCGTTGTTGTCGATAATCTTTACAACTGCAAAAAATCATCATACGACAGAATTAAGGCGCTCGTCGGAAAGGATTTTCCGTTTTATGAGTGCGATATAAGAGATGCGGCTGGACTGCAGAAGGTATTTGACAGCGAGGACATTGACTCGTGCATTCACTTTGCAGGTCTTAAGGCAGTCGGCGAAAGCTGCGAAAAGCCGCTCGAATACTTTGACAACAACGTTACGGGTACGCTCGTTCTGCTTGACGTTATGCGTAAAAACGGATGCAAGAAGATTGTATTTTCTTCGTCCGCTACCGTTTACGGTATGAACAACGTATCTCCTCTTACCGAGGATATGCCAGTCGGCGGCGTTACAAACCCGTACGGCAGAACAAAGTACATAATTGAGTGTATGCTTAAGGACATCAGCGCAAGCGACAGCGAATGGTCGGTTTGCCTGCTCAGATATTTCAATCCTATTGGCGCTCACAAGAGCGGCACAATGGGCGAGGACCCGAACGGTATCCCGAACAACCTTATGCCGTATATCACACAGGTTGCTATCGGCAAGCGTGAGGAGCTCGGCGTATTCGGCAACGATTACGCAACGCCCGACGGAACGGGCATCCGCGACTACATCCACGTTGTTGACCTTGCTCTCGGCCACGTAAAGGCTGTAGAAAAGGTACGCAAAGAAAACGGACTGTTCATCTACAACCTCGGCACGGGCGTCGGTTACAGCGTGCTTGACGTTGTAAAGGCTTTTGAAAAGGCAAGCGGAGTTGACATCCCATATTCCTTCAAGCCGCGCCGCGCAGGCGATATCGCAATTTGCTACAGCGACCCGCGCAAAGCTCTCAACGAGCTCGGCTGGAAAGCAGAAAGAGGACTCGAGGAAATGTGCGAGGACTCCTGGCGCTGGCAGTCACAAAATCCAAACGGATATCCAGATTAAAAAAAGAGCCTAACGGCTCTTTTTTTATGCAGAATTATATGGTAGACTTCGTCCACGCCAGATTGTATTGGGCGTGGGCAGAAGCCCACCCTAAAGCTATACTCTAAGCTTATAGCTCATTTAAGGCATCGAATTGCGTTAACAACTGCGATAACCATAACGCCGACGTCGGCGAAAATCGCAAGCCACATATTCGCAATACCGAGCGCGCCGAGGAGCAGGCATACACCCTTGACTGCAAGCGCAAACACGATATTTTCGTAAACTATTCTAAGGCACTTACGCGAAATTGCAATAGCCTTTGAAATGCTTTTCGGGTCGTCATCCATCAGCACGATGTCTGCCGCTTCGATTGCGGCGTCAGAGCCGAGAGCGCCCATCGCGATACCGATGTCGCTTCGCGTGAGAACGGGCGCATCGTTGATACCGTCGCCGACGAACGCAAGCACGCCGTCCGTGCTGTCAAGCAGCTTTTCCACTATCGCAACCTTGTCTGACGGCAAAAGCTCGCTGTACGCTTCGTCAACGCCGAGCTCAGCCGCAACGCTCTCTGCGGCGGCTTTTCTGTCGCCCGTGAGCATAACTGTTTTTTCAACTCCGTTTGCGCGGAGCTGTTCGACTGCCTCTTTGGCAGTTTCTTTTATTTTATCGCTGATTATGATTGTGCCTGCAAAAACGCCGTCGACTGCGACGTAAACAACAGTACCCGCGCTGTCGGCGCTGACGTAATCAATGCCTTCGCTTTTCATCAGCTTGCTGTTGCCGACTGCAACTCTTTTGCCGTCAACGAGCGCCGTTACGCCGTGACCGCTTAATTCGTTAATCTCTTTTGTGAGCGTTTCGTCAGGCTCACCGTACGCGCTTTTAACGCTCGTGCTTATCGGGTGCGAGGAATACGCCTCGGCGTGCGCCGCAAGCATAAGAATTTCATCTTTATCAAAGCCGTTGTGCGGCATAATTTCGTTGACCTCAAAAACGCCCTTTGTCATCGTTCCCGTCTTGTCAAAGACTACGCATTTCGTCTTTGACAGCTTTTCAAGATACGACGAGCCCTTAACGAGAATACCCTCCTTGCTCGCGCGTCCGATACCGCCGAAAAACGAAAGAGGAATACTGATAACAAGCGCGCACGGACAGCTGATTACAAGGAAGGTCAGCGCCCTGTAAATCCATTCGCCCCACTCAGCTGGCTTGCCGAGCAGCGTCATAACAATTGGCGGAAGCACTGCAAGCAGCAGCGCCGCGGCGCACACGGACGGCGTATAAACGCGCGCAAATTTCGTAATGAATTTTTCGCTTTTCGCTTTTTTGGCAGCCGAGTTTTCCACCAAATCAAGAATTTTAGAAACGGTTGACTCGCCGAACGGCTTAGTCGTTTTTATTCTCAAAAGTCCGTTTTCGTTGATACAGCCGCTAATTACTTCGTCGCCGACGGCAACAGAACGCGGCACGCTTTCGCCCGTCAGCGCTGAGGTGTCGAGCATACTTTCGCCCTCGATAACAACGCCGTCGAGCGGGATTTTTTCACCTGCGGCAACGATTATAACCGAGCCAACCCCGACCTCGTCGGGTGACGTTTCGACGTTGCCGTTTTCCGTTTCAACAACGGCGCAGTCAGGGCGTATGTCCATAAGCGCGGCGATATTCTTTCTGCTCTTGCCGACAGCGTAGCTCTGGAACAGCTCGCCGACCTGATAAAACAGCATTACGGCAACAGCCTCGGTATAGCTTTCGTTTCGCGTAAAGGCAATCACAATCGCACCGACAGTAGCAATCGCCATCAGGAAGTTTTCGTCAAACACCTGTCCGCGGAAAATGCCCTTTATCGCCTTTTTAAGTATGTCGTAGCCGATAATGAAGTACGGCACCATAAACGCCGCAAAGCGCAAATATTTATTTGTAAACGGCACAAACAGCAGCGCAACAAGCACAACTGCCGATACGATAATCCGTATCAATACCTTTTTCTGTTTCCTTGTCATAGCTTCTCCTTTGATAAACAGAACACGCTTTATTTATCAGATAAAAACAGGTGTGGACGAAGTCCACCAACAAACTGAATACTGAAAACTGCTTACTGAATACTAAATATATACCTCTGCGTCGTCGTCTACCTTGCGGCAAACCTTACGCACCTTTTTCATAACGGCAGACTCGTCTGCACCGTCCTCGAATTCAACGCTCATCTTAAGCGTCATAAAGTTCACAGCGGCTTCCTTTACGCCGTCAACCTTATTAGCGGCAGCTTCCATCTTTGCCGCGCAGTTAGCGCAATCTATTTCGATTTTGTATGTCTTTTTCATAGATGAATTTCCTTTCATATGAATATCTGTTCATTTGTTAATGCAATAATATCATATATTCCTCCCGTTGTCAACCTTTTTTCACAGTATTATTCTAAAAATATATAATCTTTTTTGTCGTATAAGTACAAAGTGCAGCAGCAGACTCTCTTTCTGCTTCTTTTT
>JAFWKC010000100.1 GCA_017514345.1 Eubacterium sp. | reverse complement strand
TTGCCGTGGATAGGATAGAGGATAAAGGATACGCCGTAAAGTCCTCTTGCAAGAGCGGGAAGTATACAGAATACAGCCCAGATACCGCTGAGCATCTTCGGGTCTGTCTGAGGGATAGCGTTGCCGAGAGAGTCAGTAAGCGGTACGTAGTTAATCCAGGTAAGCACCATACCAGAAAGCCAGCCTGTAACTGATGTAGCAAGCTTGATGAAGTAACCCTGTACGGTAGTTACGAGTGCTTCGTTTCTCATACCGTGCTTCCATTCCATCCAGTCAAGCGCTTCTGCTGTAAGAATAGGGTTGGCAACCTGAATGATTTTGTTTGGCAATCCGCAGATGGTAAGTCCGACAATAACGAAAATGAGGTTTGCGATTTTGTGGTGCTCAAACGTCTGACCGAACGGGTGATAACCGCACAGGAACAGTCCAAAATATGCTACGAAACCGAACACGCCTGCGATAATAGCCGTAAGTCTTGCGCCGAGCTTTTTAACCATCTTTGCGGCGATAGGTACCATAATGTAGTTCGGGATACCCGTAAACAGACCGCATATCGTCTGGTTCATAAGCGAGCCCGTATTGTTGAGCCAGAAATACTGCTCAGATGAGCCGCCGACAGCCTTGAAGTTATTGAAGAACTCTGCAAGAATTGTAACAAGCAGAGGCTTGTTTGAAAAGATGTTCTTGATTGACTCAAGCACTGAGGTTTCGTTCATTTCCTCACGGCTCATAAGCGGAACTCTTTCACGCATATTGAAGAAGCCGAAAACGGCGAAGCCTGCAGCGAGTATGAGCATAAAGTAAGCGAAGCCGCTGTAGATGCCGACCATCGTGAATTTCGGGCTAACCTTCGGAAGAAGGGTAACGAGTACGGGCACAAGCGACGGAAGCCATACGCCGAACAGCTCGAAGAACTTTGTAATCGTAATAAGATTATTACGCTCGTTCGTGTTTGGGGTGATGTTGTAAATCATAAGTCCCCAAGCGCCGAAGTAGCTCATACCAAGACCGTAAATAACGATAGCGATTGAAGCCCAGGCAATCTTGAAGCCAGAACTCAGATGTCCCGCAGGAACGGTGAACATCATATAACCGCCGATAAGCCATAGCGGAAGCGGAACGATAAAGAACGGTCTTACGCGTCCCCATCTTGTACGCGTTCTGTCAATGATAAGACCAGAAATTGTATCGTCGACAGCGTCATAAATAGATGCAAACAGATTGATGTTTGCATAAGCGGTCGTGTTCAACTTAAGGAACTGAATCATAAAGAATTCCTTGAACGCTGAAGTGAACTGACCTAAGTTTTTCTGTCCGAAGTTAACAAGAACGTATGCCGCAATTTCCTTTGGCGTCAGATAGTTCTTTTTAGTATAGGCGAGCTTGTCAAGCTGCTCTTCGGCAGTAATTGCTTCATTAACTGCTGTATCAGCCAAAACTATTCCCTCATTTCCTCATCGGGCATACTGCCCGAATAATAACACTAATATATTATCATAGTATAATAATTAAATCAACACTTTTTTACGCGAAAATAAATAATTAGATTTTAACAACATTTTTTATTGACAATCGTCACAAAAGAGGATAAAATGTAATTTGAATAATCTTCAAAAGGGGTGTCACTATGGCAAGTACCTGTCCTAATTGCGGAAGAAGGCTTCGCTGGTACGACGTAAAAGCAGAGTGCAAGGACTGCGGAGTATCAATTCCGAATTTCAACTGGGAGGAGCGACTCGAGGAGGACGCTGTTAAGGCTGAAGAAAGGTCGCTCGCATTCCACAGGACAATGAATATGTTTAAGTATTCAATATGGGGCACAAAGCTTCGTATAGTACGAATTATCGTTTCATTTTTGCCTGCAATCGGTTTTATTCTGCCGTGGTTCGCTATCAAGAGCGACGCCGAAAGCATCGGTATTGATATGCTCGGCATTTTTACCGACGGCAAATCGCTTATTGATTTGTTCGGCGCATTTTTCGGCAATATGGATTTGTTCTTTACGAATATGGGCTATGAGGGCTATGCAGGCGTTGTTTCGTACTCTGTGCTCTCTGTGCTGTTTATGCTGCTTTGCGCTTTGTTTATCGTAATTGCTTTCTTTATGATACTCTTTACGAATAAGCATCCAAAGTCAAAGCTTATGGTGATTTTTGACGCGCTCAGCATAGCTTGCTGTATCGTTTCGGGCGTTCTGTTTACCGTTGGTATCAAGAGCGCAGGAGCAGAAACGGCAGTTAACTTCGGCAACATTCCGCTTTATAACGTCAGCGGAAATATTATGTGGGGCTACTTTGTTGCGCTTGCGCTTCTTTGCTGTGCGCTTGTTTTCAATGCGCTCGTTATGAAGGCGCCTGCTAAGTCGCACGAAGAGCTCGAGGAGGAGCGCCTTAAGAAGAAGGCTGAGAAGGAAGAAAAGGAACGCCTTAAGGCTATTGAGCGTGAAAAGGCAGAGGCTGAAGCAGAGAAGAAGGCTGCCGAGGAGCAGGAAAGAATCGTTGCAGAGGCAAAGGCTAAGCTCGAAGCACGCAAGGATAAGGAAAAGAATAAGAAAAAATAATCCTTTGGAGTAATTATAATGACGCAAAAACAAAAGAAAAACGCGATAGTTATGGGCGCTGTGCTCGGCGTACTGCTCGTTATCGGCATAGTATTTTCGCTGCTTATGAGGGTAAATCAGCCACTTTATACAAAGGTTTCGATTGCGCTTATGCCCGAAACTATTGAATATACCAATCCAGATACTAAGGAAACGATTGTTTTCTACGTTGAGGAAAACAAGGAGTATAACGCAGAAAAAGACGAGCCTATCAACGCATATAAAACTTATTACTACAAGGACGACGCGAAAAAAGAGAAGGTATACCTTGAAAACGGCGTATATATGACCGACAAGGAATTTGCCGAATCAAAGCGCGCCGACCTTCAGAATCAGGAAAACAAAGCCGACGAAAACGGCGCAAAATACAACGTTGGCGTCGGACAGCAGGTTACAATCGGATTCTTAATGTCCGCACAGGAAAACGCAAACAAGGTAAAAACTGTTGTTAACGTATTTCTTGCTCTGTTTATTATCGCGTGCGTAGGTTATCTGATTTATCTTTGGTATCTCAACTGGTCAATCAGACAGGATAAAAAAGAAAAGAAGCTTGCCGAGGCGGAAGCAAAGCTCAGCGAAAAAAAGTCTGATGAGGACGAATAATTAAGCATTTCATCAACAAGCCGTGATTTATTCACGGCTTTTTATTGACTAATCTAATTATAAAAAGTATAATGTACTTATAAAGTTTTGGGGAGTGAAATTATGAAGGATGTCAAAGGTACTGTCGTTAAGACGGTAAAGGATGTCAAAAGCTACTGGAAAGTACCACCAAAGGGCAAGTATATGACGTTTAAGGAAATCGGCGCATATGCTTTCGGCGGTATCGGCGCTTACTTTATTATTCAGCTCGGCTCGACGCTTATTGTCAGCACGACTAATATTATCGTAAGCACTGCAATCGGCGTAGGTCCAAGACATACATATATGATTTATCTGATTGCAACGCTGCTGAATATCCCGCTTACTGCCGTAAGGGCGAATATGGTCGACAACACGCGAGGCAAGGGCGGTAAATACAGACCGTATCTGCTTACTATGGGTATCCCGACAGCGCTGATTGCGCTCGTTTATGTCTGGTTCCCGTATGCCCAGATGTATACGATGTTCCCTGGAAAAACCTTTGGTTACGAAAACGGCTATCTTATTAAGCTTGTCGTCGTATTTATATGTAACCTCGGACTTCATTTCTTCTTCTTCTTTTTCCAGGACGCATATACAAATCTTATCCACGTGCTTTCACCAAACACACAGGAAAGAACAGACGTTCTTGCAGTAAAATCGGTAGTTTATTCATTTGCTCCGTCAATAATGAATATTGTCAATCCGATTATCGCACAGGTCTTTGCAAATAATGACCAGACGAACATTATTGTTTACAGAATTACATATCCTATTTACGCAGTAATCGGTATTATACTGACAATCGTAGTTTACGCAAACACGCAGGAAAAGATTGTTCAGGCAAAGACTCATACTATTCAGATTAGGTTTATGGACGCGCTTCGCGAGGTTGCTAAGAATAAGTATTTCTGGATTATCGCGCTTGCAGGCTGGCTCGGTTTCCTTGAGCTTGCTTATCAGAATATCCTGCTTTACAACCAGAGCTACGGCCATACTGCAAACGGCACACAGTACGGTATTGCTTGGACAATTATCGGCAACGCTTCGCTGTGGGGTATGCTTTTTGCGCCGTTCTTCGTTAAGCGTTTCGGCAAAAAGGCAGTGCTTATTACTGTAAACCTTATGAACGTTGTATGCATAATGCTTATGCTCGTTAATGTTCGCAGCTTCTGGTGGCTCGTATTCTGTATCTGGCTTAACTATCTCTTCAGCTCGGTAGAGCAGATTACAACGCCTGCTATTCAGGCTGATATACGCGACTATCAGCAGTACCGTTCGGGCGAAAGAATTGACGGTATGTTCGCCGCCGTTGCAACTATCGGTAATACCGTAACTCTTGCGACATCCGCTGTGCTTCCCGCAGTTCAGGAAAAGTTCGGTATTTATGAGGGCAACGGATACGAAAAGCCGTTTGATATCCTTGATATAACCAACGGTCAGGAGGGACTGCTTTACAAATTCCTTCCCGCGCTTATCTTAATGGCGGCAGTCGGCGCCTTCCTTAACGTAGTGCCTTACTTCTTCTATGACTTTACCGAAAAGAGGCAGAAGAGCGTTATCCGCGTTCTCAAGGTGCGTTCACTCTTTGAGGATTACTCAAACAACGCGCTTGACAACGACCAGATTGTTGAAGCAATCGAGCTTGTTGAAAACGCAAGAAAGATGGCTGATGAAACTCCCAAACCTATCAGAAAGACATACAAGGAGCTTAAGGGCAGCGAAAAGAAGGAAGCTAAAAAAGCATACAAGGCAGACCTTGAATATAACGAGGACATTGAGGTTTCTAAGTTTGTATGCGAGGAGCTTGATAAGTTTGATAACGCGCTCGGCAAGCATAAGCTTATGGTTTATAACGAGATTGCAAATCAGGGCGTTGACTATATCAGGAGCATCAACCTTGATTCCGTAAGAAGCGATTATGCCGAGGCTAAAGCGCTTCCTAAGGAAACGAAGGAAGAAAAGGAATTCCGCAAGTTCAGAATTCAGCTTGCTAAGGATAAGCGCGCCGCAAAGAGAGCTTTTGACAAGTTCTACGGTACCGTAAATACATTTGCAGAGCCTGATATGGACGAGCTTATTGCTCTCTTTGACAAGGAGGACGAGCTTGATAAGCAGATATTTGAAGCCGCAAAGAATAAGGGCGACAAGGCTGCTGCAAAGGCTCTTACAAACGAGAAGAAAGCCGTTCAGAAGCAGGCAAAGGCTCTTATGGATGAATTTGCACGCTTTAACCGCGCGGCTAAGCCGTTTAACGACGCGCGCAAGTTCCTAAAGCAGTACGAAAACTACAGCCACTTTGACGAGATTGAGGCTATGTACGAGGATGCAAAGGCTCAGCAGGAAGCAGAGGCGGCTCAGGAAGCTTCACAAGAACAGGAATAATTCGGGAATTCAGATGAACAATATCGCTAAATGTCAAAATATAATTAACGACCTCGTCGCAGACGCGCTTGTGCTTTGCGACGAGGCGAATATGCACTACCTTTGCGGCTTTTCGCCAAGCGAAGGTATTGTTTTTATTACGAAAAATGAAGCGTATCACCTTGTTGATTCAAGGTATACGGAAACGGCGCAGAATAACGCAAAAAAAACGGGTCTTAAGGTTATTGAGATTAACAGCTCCTTTGAAAAGGAACTTGCCGCTCTTGCTGAAAAGCACGGCGTTAACGTGTGCGTTTTTGAAAACGAAACAATAACGCTCAAACGCTATAACAGGCTCAAAGAGGAAATGCCCGACGTTAAGTTCGTTTCGCTTGATAACAGGCTTATGCTCGAACGCGGCAGAAAGGAAGCCGACGAAATCGTGCTTATGAAAAAGGCGAACGCTATCGCCGAAAGGTCGTTCCTTGAGCTTCTTAACTTCGTAGAGGTCGGCAGAACGGAAAAGGAGCTTGCCGCTCAGTTTGATTACATTATGGCAAAAAACGGCTCACACGGTCTGTCGTTTGATACAATTCTTCTTACGGGCGCCCACACGTCAATGCCGCACGGCGTGCCGAGTGAAAAGAAAGTCAGCGAGGGCGATTTTGTGCTTTTTGACTTCGGCGCAACGTATAACGGATATCACTCTGATATGACGCGTACCGTTGCCGTAGGCTCGGCAACCGACGAAATGCGCGAAATGTACGAGCTTGTGCTGAAGGCTCAGCTTGCTGGCGTAAAGGCGCTTGAAGCAGGCGTCAGGTGCGCCGACGTGTACAAAGCGGCGTACGACGTGCTTGACGAAAAGAATATGGCGCAGTATTTCCGCCACGGACTCGGTCACGGGGTAGGGCTTGAAATTCACGAGGGCTTTAACGCTTCGCCGCGTAGCGAGGACACCTTTGAGGTCGGAAACGTAACGTCAATCGAGCCAGGCATATATCTTCCCGATAAATTCGGAATAAGAATAGAGGACGTATGTTATCTTTCGCCGCGCGGACGCGAAAACCTAAGCACAGTTACAAAAGAGTTAATTATTCTGTAATTCCTTGACTTGAAGCTGTAATTATGTTAGTTTCAAGGTGATTATACAGTGAGGTGAAATTATGCAAAAATATCTTATTAACCCCAATCAGAAAATAGCAACAATCAACAAGGATATTTACGGTCATTTCAGCGAGCATCTCGGCCGTTGTATTTACGACGGTATCTATGTCGGCGAAAAGTCAAAAATACCAAACGTAAACGGTATGAGAAGCGACGTCGTTGACGCGCTTAAGGAAATGGGAATTCCCGTTCTTCGCTGGCCTGGCGGCTGCTTTGCCGACGAATATCATTGGAAGGACGGTATCGGTGACAAAAAGAGCAGAAAAAAGATGATTAACACCCATTGGGGCGGCGTTGTCGAGGATAATTCCTTCGGTACGCACGAATACTTTGAGCTGTGCCGTCAGCTCGGCTGTGACACCTACGTTAACGGCAACGTAGGCTCTGGAACAGTTCAGGAAATGAACGAGTGGGTTGAATATATGACCTTTGACGGCGTTTCGCCTATGGCTCAGCTTCGCGAAAAGAACGGAAGCAAAGCGCCGTTTGACCTCAAATACTTCGGCGTGGGTAATGAGTCATGGGGCTGCGGCGGCTGTATGGACGGCGACTATTACGGCTCGCTTTTCAGGCGCTACAATACATATTGCCGCAATTATAATGCGGAAAAACCGCTTATCCGTATTGCCTGCGGTCCTAACGTTGACGATTACAACTGGACGAAAAAGGTTATGGAAAAGGTAAAGCATCACGCCGACGCGATTTCGCTTCACTACTACGTTGTTCCGAGCGGAAAGTGGCACGGCAAGGGAACTGCTACGAATTTTGATACGAAAGAGTATAAATCAACTATCTGCAAGGCTTACTATATGGAGGAGCTTATCAGGCATCACCTTGCCGTTATGGACAGCGCTCAGCCTGATACAAGAGTCAAGCTGATTGTTGACGAGTGGGGCGCGTGGTACGACGTTGAGCCTGGAACAAATCCTGGCTTTTTGTATCAGCAAAATACAATGCGCGACGCAATTATTGCGGGACTTACGCTCAATATCTTTAATAAGCACGCCGACAGGATTATGATGGCTAATATCGCCCAGACGGTTAACGTGCTTCAGTCAGTAATCCTTACTGACGGCGAAAAGATGATAAAAACGCCTACTTACTACGTTTTCAAAATGTACAAGGAGCATCAGAACAATACGCTTGTCGGCTCATACATTACGACTGACAAAATCCATTCTGATAACGACAACAAGGATTTTCCGCAGCTTTGCGAATCGGCGTCAGTCGATGAAAACGGCGTGATTTATTCAACGATTACAAATACCTCGCCGACAAAAGCAGAAAAAATCAAGTGCCAGCTTGCCGATACAAGGGTTGGCGAGATTACTGCCGAAATCCTCAGCGGCGAATGTCACGACAAGAATACGTTTGACGACGGCGACTGCGTCAAAACTGAGCAGTTTACTGATTTCAGAAAGCTCAAGGACGGCTTTACGGCAACTATTCCAGCTTGCTCAGTCGTTAAGTTTGTTATCAAAAAGTAATGCAAAAATGCAAAAAATGCCTGCTTCTTGAAGCGGGCGAAAGCGTGACGTACGGCGAAATTATGCAGTACGTCAGTACGCTTGATAAGGCTGACCTTGCCGACGGCGGCGAGTACGAAAGACGAATTTCAATATGTAAGAATTGTGATAATCTGATATCGGGGATGTGCCTGAAATGCGGGTGCTACGTCGAGGTCAGAGCAAGGCTCGCGGACAGCGCCTGTCCCGACGCCGATAATAAAAGGTGGTAAAAATGAAGCCCTTTAAATTCTATTTAATCGCAGACACGCATTATTTCAAAAATTCTCTCGGCGCTTTTGGTAAAGAATATGACGAATTTATGCGCTATGAGCAGAAATGCTTTGCCGAAACTGAAAGCATAAACAAGGCTGTATTCAATTGGCTTGGCGAGGCTGACGAAGCCGATACTCTGCTTATTGCTGGCGACCTTACCTTTAACGGAGAAAAGAAAAGTCATCTTGCGTTTATTGAGCTGCTCAAAGACCTGAAAGCGAAGGGCAAGAGGATATTCGTCGTTACTGCTGACCACGACTGCAAGGACGACCCATTTGCTTTCGGCGAAAACGGACGGTATCAGCCAGAAGCTACAAAATATGAGGAGCTGTACGACTTATACTATGAGTTTGGCTTTTCTGACGCTATCGCAGTCGACAGGGAGCATATGTCATACATTGCTCAGCTTGCCGACGGCGTCAGGCTTCTTGCGCTTTGTAACGACGGCGACGTTAATCATTCGCACCGCTTTGACGAAAAGCATATTGAATGGATAAAGGAGCAGACGAAAAAAGCACGCGAGGACGGACAGATGATGTTCGCGATGAACCATTATCCGCTTCTGCCTGGACAGCAGATACTGTCTGTTATCAGCGGAACCTACCAAAAGGACGCCGAATACGTTACGCGCCTTCTTGCCGACGAGGGCGTACACCTTGTATTTACTGGGCATATGCACAACCAGAGCATCAACGTCCGCACGCTCGAAAACGGCAACAAAATCTATGACGTGTGTACTGGCTCGATTATTGCCGACCCGTCCGTAATCAGGCTCGTTGAAATCGAGGACGAAAGCACCGTAAAAATTCAGTCTATTCCCACACCTGATTTTGAGTGGGACACCAACGGAAAAACGTGCAAGCAGTACCTTTCCGACTTGTTTGACAATATGCTGATTAATATGTTTGCAGACCTTCGCGATAACCCGTATAACGCGCTGCGCAAGCTCGGGCTCGGCGACAAAACAAAGATTTTTCCGATTGTCAGCAGAGTTTTCAGAAAGCTAAATAAAATCACCGTAGGCGGGCTTTGCAGGCTTCTTTGCATAAAATGCGAGGATATGGAAGTACGAAAAATGCCAGTAAAGCTATACGCCGCAGAGCTTGTGCGTAATATGTTCGAGGGCAACCAGAGCTTCAAGGAGGGAACACCGAAGGGCGACGTATTTATCGCGTTCTTAAAGCGTTTCAGACCCGTGCTTAATAAGGTTAACGCAAAGACCTTTGACGGACAGAAGGCTGATTTGTTCGATCTGCTCATCAACAGCGCAGGAAACTACGATATTGACGACTACAACGCAACAATAATTCTCAAATAGCGAATAATACGTTTAAAATCGTTCATACTTACGGTATGGACGGTTTTTTTGATTATACAAGAAAAATTAAAGACTTTGCTTCGTACCCGACTATATTTGCGTCGGTATTGCTTTTGCTTGTCTATTTTGCAGAGCTTTTCGGCATAATGCAGACCGATAAGAGCGATTATGTATCCGTGCTTTTCGGCGTGTGCTTCTGCGCCATAACCGTGTATTATTCGTGTAACAGTATGAAAAAAGCCGTGGCTTCGTGCGCTGCTCTGCTTTGCTGTGATTTGGCTGTTTTTGCTTTTGTAGGCGCACATTTAAGCCTGCTGACGCTTGTTGTAATTGCTTCTGTTTTTGTGCTTATTATGATGAAAACTGAGCTGTTTTACGGCTTTGTGTGCTGTGCGCTTGCAGCCGTTGCGATTGCATTAATCGTGAGCTTGATATACGAAAGATATATTGACCTTCTCAAAGCCTTTGCCGACAGAATTCAGGGCAGGGGAGCCGTTTTCGGAGCGCTGAGTAATCCGTTTAATCTCATCTTTGGCAGTAGCTTTGATAAGCTGTTTTATCACGGCTATTATTCGTCAACTTCGCTTCAGGGCGGGAAATTTGCGACTGGTGCGATTGATATTTTCAGCGCCTCTGCTTCGCCGCAGGTATCAGTATCACAATTTCTAACTGGACGGTATTTTGCATCTGCTATTATACCAATCGGTGTTTTCGTAGCGCTGTTTAAGCATCTTGACAAGGAAATACTGTTTGCCTTCATAGCTTCTCTGTTATTGTCAGTCGTTACGGGTGATGAAAGGCTGTTTTATCTTCTCGTGCTGTTTGTAAGTCCGCTTATATACGTCGGCTCTATGCTGATTGTTTTTGTCAGCTACGCCGTATGCTCGTTTGTTGATATAAGAATCGGCTTTTTATCCCGTCCGTCGCTCGCCGAGCTGATTACAAATATGGATAAGCCTGTTTACTTCTTGCTGACTGGCATTATCTGCATCGTGCTTGCTTTCTTTTTTACAAGGCTTATTGCGGCAAAATTCAATCTGTTCCAAAGCGAAAACGTGCCGCGTAACCTGCGGCCGTTAGTAAGCTCGCTCGGGGGAAGGGATAACATCGTAAGAATAAAAAACGGCTCTGTCGTTGTACGGAATCCTAATCTGATTGACGTTATCAGGCTCGACTGTGAGATAAGCGAAAATACAGTCGTCCTGAGCCGCGAGTTAACAGAAAAGCTGCGAGATATCACAGATTAGTTAAATGCGCCGCAGGGCGCATTTTTTGTACATTTATACAAAATGTATCCAT
>JAFWKC010000099.1 GCA_017514345.1 Eubacterium sp. | reverse complement strand
TCAGAAGCTTTGAAATGCCTTTCGGCGGCTATAAGCAGTCTGGTATCGGCACGGAGGGCGTATATTCAACCTTCAACGAGCTTACAAAGAGTAAGTGCGTAGTGCTGAAGGGAATTCTTTAATTTATGTTAGCAAAGGGAATTGTATTTAACATTCAGCGCTTTACGGTCAACGACGGTCCTGGTATCCGTACCGAGGTGTTCCTGAAAGGCTGTCCGCTGAAGTGTCCGTGGTGCTCTAATCCCGAAAGCAGGGAAAGCCATATTGAGCTCGGCGTTTATCCTACGCGCTGTATTTCTTCGGATAATTGCGGCGCCTGCCTTGACGCGTGCGGCGAAGGCTGTATTGAATTTCGCGACGGAATTATCAGCGCTGTTGACAGGAATAAATGCACTTCTTGTATGAAGTGCGCTGAGGTATGCCCGTCTGTCGCTCTGAAGCCCTGGGGCGAGGAAATGACGGTTGATGAGGTTATGCAGGTAATACGTGCCGATAAGCCGTATTATAAGGATAACGGCGGAGTTACGTTCTCGGGCGGCGAGCCTTTTATGCAGGACGATTTTCTTCTCGCTCTGCTTGAGGAATGTAAGCACGGCGGCATACACACTTGTGTCGAAAGTGCGCTCTTTGTTGAGTGGGAGGTTGTCAGCAGGGTTTTGCCGCTTTGCGATATGATAATAGCCGATATCAAATTTGCCGACAGCTCACTTCACGAAAAGTACACGGGCTATTCAAACGGGCTGATATTAAGCAATCTTGAACGCCTGTCAGAGTGCGATGTGCCCTTGACGCTTCGTATACCGTTGATACCAAAGATTAACGATAATATCAAAAACGCCGCGATGACGGCAGATTTTATAAAAGAAAAAATGCACGGCAATATTCAGATGCTACAGCTTCTTAAATATATGCCGATCGGCGAGGAAAAGTATAAATCACTCGGCGAAGAGTACGCGTTTTCAGATTATGAATATTCAAAGGATGCCTTTGACAGCAGAGCTGAGAATATTTGCAAATACTTTATTGAGCAGGGTATACCCTGTATGATTGGAACAGTAACAAAGGAGAACTAAGCTATGAATCCTGTTAACAAGCCTTGCGGAACCGAGCCCTTTGACAAGAGCTACGGTCTTGGCTATAAGGTCGGTCACGACGACTTTTCTCCGTATGAGAGGGTTAACCGACTTCGCAAATTGTTTCTGGAAAAAGAGTTCAACGTTGACGTAAAAAGAGCAGAGATTATTACTGAAGTATACAAGAATAATCCCGACCTTTCACCGCTTCTTAAAACGTCAAAGTTTCTGACTGAAATACTGAAAACTATACCGCTGTTTATACACGATGACGAGCTTATTGTCGGCGATATAGCGGCGCCGCCTAAGTCTGCGCCTATTTATCCCGAATTTTCTGTTTCGTGGATACTCGACGAGCTTGACGGCGACGGCACTTTTGCCGACAGGGAGCACGACAAGTTTTATATCACACCAGAAAACAAGCAGATTCTTCTTGATATTCTGCCGTATTGGCAGGGCAAAACGGTTGCCGATATGGTAGAAACCGAGTTCGACAGCGACCAGCTCAAGGGCAGCGAAGCAGGCAAAAAGGTCTATATGACCAACCTTTATCACTTTGCAGGCGTCGGACATTACGTTATGGATTATGAAAGGCTGATGAAAATCGGTCTTGGCGGTATGTGCCGCGAAGCTGAAAAAGCAAAAGCTGAGCACAAAAACGACAGCGAAAAAGCCGAGCTTTATACTGCTATGATTGAAAGCCTTACGGCTTCCCGCGACTATATTCTTCGCTACTCTGAGCTTGCCTTTGATATGGCAGAAAAGGAAACTGACGAAAGGCGAAGGAAAGAGCTTGTTTCAATTGCCGAAAACTGCCGCCGAGTTTCGTGGGAAGCACCTGAAACTATGTGGCAGGCGCTTCAGCTATGGAACTTTGCGACTACAATTGCGCTTATTGAGAGCAACGGCCACTCTGTGTCTTACGGCAGAATGGACCAGTGGCTTTATCCGTTTTACAGAGCCGATATGGATAACGGCGTAGTTACAAAAGATTTTGAGCAGGAGCTGCTCGAATGTGCGTTTATCAAGTGCGGCAATCCCTCTAAGCTTCGTGACCGTCAAAGCACAAAGGTGCGAAACGGCAGGGGCTGGGGCGGCGAAAGCCTTACTATCGGCGGTGTTGACAGGGACGGCAACGACGCGACTAACGACCTTACCTTTATGATGCTTGAAGCGTCTGTTCATACGCGTATGATGGACCCGTGGCTCTGCGTCAGAATGAGTGAAAAAACGCCGTATGAGCTAAAAGTCAAGACGGTTGAATGTATCCGCGCAGGATACGGACACCCTAAGCTTTTCAACGACAGAAGCGCCGTTCAGGCAATGATTAACAAGGGCGTTTCACCTGATGAAGCATACGATTATTCTGTTGTCGGCTGTGTTGAGCCCGACCTTTCTGGACGCGAATACGGCTACCACGACGCCGCGTATATGAATATTGCAAAGGTTATGGAGCTTGCGCTCAACGGCGGAAAATGCGTCGGCTGCGGCAAGGATTGCAAAATTTATGACCGCTGTGCAGGCAGGGGAGAAACGCTCGCTCCAAATTACGGAAGCCTTTTAACGTATAAGAATATGGACGAGCTTCTTGACGGTTTTAACCGACAGGTTGCGTTCTGGGCTGACAAAATGTGCGCGTCAATCAAATCAATAGAAAAAGCGCACGCTTCACGCAAGCCGCTTCCTTATGCTTCGGCGTTCTTCAAAAACTGCGTTGACACGGGCACAGAGCTCGGTGCAGGGGGCGCAGAGTATAATTTTGCAGGACCTCAGGCAAGCGGTATCGCTACCTGCGCCGATATTCTTTCGACAATTCAGCAGCTCGTTTTTGACGAAAAGAAATGCACGGGCGCTCAGCTTCTTGAAGCTGTTGAAAATAACTGGAACGGCTTTGAACAGCTCTACGCGCTTGTTAACAGTCAGAAGGTACATCATTTCGGCAACGATGACGATTACGCAGACAAGTATTTTACAAAGGTATTTGATATCTATTGCGACAATATCTCAGACAAGCTTAACGCGCGCGGCGGAAAATTCTGTCCAGGAGTGTACACGGTTAACGCAAACGTTGGACTTGGTATGGACCTGAAAGCCTCAATTGACGGCAGAAAGGACTATGAGCCGATTTCCGATAATCTCGGACCAGTTCACACGCTTCTCGGCTCGCACGATTATATGGGACCGACTGCGATTGCAAATTCTGTAACAAAGGTCAATCACTCAAAGGCTACTAACGGCACGCTTCTTAACTGGAAATTCCCGCCTGAATGCGTCAGCGGAATTGAGGGCAGGGAAAACCTCGTTAACTTTATTGATGCTTACTTCGAAAAGAAGGCGATGCACTGCCAGTTTAACATTATGAGCTCTGCTATGATGCGCGATGCGATGGCACATCCAGAAAAGCACCGCGATATGCTTGTGCGCGTTGCAGGCTACAGCGCATACTTTGTCGAGCTCGGCGAGCCGCTTCAGATGGATTTAATCAGAAGAACGGAGCTTTCTTTTTGATAAATTTCTGAAAATAATACTTGATTTTTTGAAAAAAATCACATATAATATAGAAGCTTTTTGATTTACAGTTGAATAGCTTGCTGGTATGGCTCAGTTGGGCGAAGCGATATGCCGCTGCCGGTGGCAGAAGAAGGCATAGCGCTGAGGTGAAAAAACAACGAGCAATGCGAAGCGCTCCAAGCGAGTAGTGCGACTATGTTTTTGAGGGAAAAGCAGCGCATTTGTAATGCGCAGGTCTCGGGAAGTAGTTTAGGATACAATTATGAAAGATATTGCATATAGCGGTTATAATCAAGTAACCTGCGATAGAATATGTGATTATTTGAAAAAACACGAAATCAAATTTAGCGTTGCCCTCACAAATCCGTTTATGGGCGGAGCGTTGGTGAGAAATAAGACAATCATAAAAGTCAAAAAAGGTATTCTTACAGATGCTAAACGTTCGGAAATACAAGCAATTATTGATTCGTCAATAGAGTTTTAAAAAAGAATAACCCGCTGGTATGGCTCAGTTGGTAGAGCAGCGCATTCGTAAACGGAAGGTCATAGCGGCACAAATTCAACAATTTAATAATTCGCTACTGTGGCTCAGTTGGTAGAGCAGCGCATTCGTAATGCGCAGGCCGTCGGTTCGAGTCCGACCAGTAGCTCC
>JAFWKC010000098.1 GCA_017514345.1 Eubacterium sp. | reverse complement strand
TATTATTCTTCAGTTCCAGTTTCAGCACGTCTTGATACAAGCTCGTTAAGCATTTGCTTGTGCTCTGCGTCTGTCATAGCATAATTCTTCATAGGAAGTGCTGAAAGGAGCATACCGATAGCAATCGGGATTGAGATAAGGAAGAACATAGCTGCGGCGTACTTACCGCCGTCAATCTCAAAGAAATGTTCGCCCTGTGCAAGACGGTAGTTAATGTTATCGAGGTTTTCGCCTGAGAACTTAACGATTGTGTAAACAACGCCCTGAATAAGAGCCGCGATACCGCCCGAAAGCTTTGTAAGGAAGGACTGTCCCGAGAAGAAGACACCGTCAGGACGATAGCCCTTGTGGTATTCCTCATAGTCAACGCAGTCGGCAATCATAATTGACTGCATTACGTTGATACCGCCCATCGAAGCTGCTGCAAGACCGATGCAAAATGCAGTTACGATAATCCAGCCCCACGGAAGAAGGTTGCCGTGAGAAATCTTGTACGCTACGAAAAGAAGGATATAAGGAACTGCGCCTACTACGGAATAGAAGTTGTAAAGCTTCTTATTCTCGAACTTCTTTACAAGATTAGGCGTAATTGCCATAGCAACGAACTGAGGAATAAATACTGCAAGACCGATAATACCAATCTTGACAATACGCATACCGCCGTCGTACTTCATAGCGTTTTCCATAAGGTTGAAGTCCGTGTAGTAATAAAGAAGAAGCGGCATAGCAAGAATCATAAGCAGCTGGAGAGGTGAACGAAGCACGCCAGAAATGAGAATCTGTCTGAACGGCAGGCAGTTCCACATAATCTTGAAGTTATCAACGATGCCGCGCTTATCCTCAGCGTCGCCTGGAACACGTTCGCGTGTTACAAGACCTGCGATTTCAAACAGGATAGTAGCAACTACGGTAAGTACAACAACCGTAAAAATCCACGAAGCCTTTTTTGTTTCGTTATTAGCAATCTGCTGGGTGATTTCGCCCGCTTTAACCATAGCGTCGTACTTGCCGCTGAACATTCCTGCAAAAGCGTCTGGAATGAAGCTTACAACCGTTCCGACACCGCCGATACCAGCGGCAACCCTTGCAAGACCGATAATCTTTGCTCTGTCGTCCTGGTCGTCAGTCATAAGCGAAGTAATACCCCACAGCGGAATATCACAAACTGTGAAAAGCATACCCCATACGATATAGGATACTGCAGCCCATGCAACGATAAGCACCTTGCTTGCTCCTGGATTTGTATAAATGCCATTCATAAAGCACAGGATTGTCATAATACCGATAATTGCAGGAAAAATAATAAGATAAGGACGGCATTTACCCCACTTTGTGTGAGTTCTGTCAACGATAGTACCCATCATCGGGTCGTTAATAGCGTCCCAGATACGCGCAACAAAGATTATTGCGCTGACAGCCGCAGCAGGAATATAAAGCACAGAGCCGAGATAAACGCTTACAAGACCTGCGGCGATAACCTGATATACCAGGTTCTGACCGAACATTCCAGTTAAATAACCGAACATTTCACCTTTTGTATAGGTGTTCTTTTTTGTTTCGCCCATAAATTTACTCCTTAATTTTATTAGTTATTATTTTAACAGAAATTAACAAACAATACAAGCACAAAATGTCCGATTTGTATAAAAGTTAATAATTATAGAAGAAAATTAAGGACGAGGCACATAATTACGCCGAGTGACAGCGGAGTTATAACGGAAAGCAAAGTCCACTTAACGCTTTTCGTTTCGCGAAGCACGGTAAGAAGCGTGGTTGAGCAAGGAAAATGAAAAAGCGTAAAGACGCAGGTGCAAACGGCAGTTTTCACAGTCCAGCCGTTTTCAGCAAGAATTTGCATAAGCGAGCCGCTGTCGGAAAGCTCGGATAGCGTACCTGACGACAAATACGTCATCAAAGCAACGGGCAGTACAATTTCGTTTGCGGGAAAGCCGAGAATAAACGCAAGAAGTATAACGCCGTCCATACCGAGCGCCCTGCCAACGCCGTCAAGCGCGCCAGCAAGGTGAAGTAGCAGACTACTGCCGCCAACGTACACGTTAGCGAGAAGCCATATGACAAGTCCCGCAGGCGCCGCAACAACTACAGCACGAAAAAGAACGAGCAGAACTTTTTTGCGTATGCTTAGTGATACGGTTTTGAAGAACTGTGGTCTGCGAAATGGAGGAAGCTCCATAACGAACGACGAGGGCTTACCCTTTAGCACGGTCACGCTCAGCACCTTTGAAGCAAGCATAGTACCGCACAGCGACAGAAGAATAAACGCGAGCAGAAGAGCCGCGCTCACAAAGCTGTTTTTTGAAAAGAACATTGTTATTATTGCAATAAGTATCGGAAATCTGCCGTTGCAGGGCGTGAGCGAATTCGTCAGAATGGCGACGAGCCGTTCGCGCTTTGTGTCAATAATACGCGCGCCCGTAACGCCGACGGCATTACATCCAAGCCCCATACAGGTGCAAAGCGACTGTTTTCCGCACGCGCCGCATTTTTCAAAGCAATAATCGAGGTTAAACGCAATACGCGGCAGCAGTCCGAAATCCTCGAGCAGAGCGAAAAGCGGAAAAAATATCGCCATCGGAGGAAGCATAACCGACACAACCCAGAACAGCACGCGAAGCACGCCGAAAACAACAAAGCTGATTATTTCCTCGGAAATACCGACGCGCCCCATATATTCAGCAAGCAGCGTTTCGAGGCTGTCAAACGCGCTTTTCAGAAGCTCTGACGGATAATTTGAAAGGCTTATCGTTATCCACAAAAGAAGCGCAAAAATGAGCGACATAGAAATAAACGACGTCGCCTTGCCGAGCAGAATTCTATCAAGAACGCTTCGAGTCTGAGGTTTGCTTTTGCTGACGACAAGCCCTGCAATTTTCTCAGCTGTGCTGAAAGACTCTGCTTCGCTTACGGTAACGGGCGTCGGCTTTAGTGCGCCCGTAGTCACAAGATGAATTGTTTCAAGCAGATTATTGAGTCCTCTGCCTGAGCGCGCCGTTGATTTGACGACTGGAACGCCGAGAAGCGCAGACAGACGCTTTTCGTCAACGTATATTCCCTTTTTCTCTGCTTCGTCGCTTAGATTAAGCAGAACGACGACGCTTCTGCTCAGGCTGAAAAGCTGAAACACGAGCGGCAGAGAGCGTTCAAGAAGCGTGCTGTCAACGACGCACACGATACAGTCGGGAGCATTATTCTTCAGATAATCGCTTGCGACAGCCTCCTCGTCGGACACGGCGAAAAGCGAATAAGTACCTGGCAAATCCGTCACCGAGTAATCATTGAACTTATAATAAAAATGAGATGCCTTCGTGTCAACTGTTTTGCCTATCCAATTACCCGTGTGACGGTGCATGCCAGTAAGCTCGTTAAATACGGTGCTTTTGCCAACGTTAGGACTGCCTGCAAGAACTACTGTGCGCTCGCTCACACGACCACCTCAATTCGCTGGGCGTCGTATTTGCGAAGTGCAATCCAGCCGTCCATAGCTTCAAAAAGTATAGGAGAGCCAAAGGCGCAGGCGCAAATTCTTTTTACCCTTTTCCCTTTGCAAAAGCCCATTTCAGCGAGCCGCCGAGCAAAGTCGGCATCAAAGTTCAACGACGATATAACACCGCTTTGACCGTCTTTAAGTTCAGACAAAAGCATAAAACCACCTCACGCCATTTTATGCGTCTGGTGGTTTTTTGACATTATATAACGTCCTCTGTGATGATTTTTTCCTTCCAGGTGCTGCGCGGCGGCGGGCATCTGAAATCAAGGAGCTTAAGCCCTTTGACATGCCTTGCCCATATGCCGTATGCAGGAAGATTTCTGAAGCGCCAAGACTCGGGATAAACGTCGCTGTATTCGGGGATAAACGCACGCTTGTCGTACACCTCCTTGTACGGCGCGTAGCGCATATCAATATTTTTGAGTGTTATGTTTTCAACGCGCTTTGTGACTCCCTTTTGGGTAAAGCCCGCAAGGATAATCGGTATTTCAGCGTCAGTCGCCGTGATGTTTTCAATGTAAACATTTTCAACAGCGCCCTTCATATCAAAGGTGTCCTTGTCAGCAGACGAAGCCTTTTTTCGCTTTTTGCCGAATTCAACAGCGTTTGCCGTTTCGGCAGTAACCTCAGCCGCGCGGTTGCGGTTGCACAGTCTTACAAAAACGGGACACGTAACCCTGTTCATTTTGATGTTTCGGGCAGTGATGTTTTTTACAACTGCGCCGTCGGCGCTCTCGACTGCAATTCCGCTTACGGTACCCGGGTAAATATCGGTCATCATAAACGAGCAATTCTCAACAAGCACGTCTGTGATATCATACGTCGTTTCAGTACCGATTTTGAACGAATTGGCGCAAGAAATAACCTCGCAGTTTCTGACGGTGATATTCTTCATTTCGCCCTTGCCGCCAAGCCAGATAGCGTTTTTCAGGCATATACCGTCGTCGGCTGTGGATATAAAGCAGTGGTCGATGATTATGTTGCTTGAGCCTGCAATATCAAAGCCGTCAGCATTAGCTGTGTGACGGTTGTTGTTTATAACAAAATCGCTGATATTGATTGCATCACAGCAATCAAGCCTGAACGACCAATGCGCCGCGTTTTCAATTATAAAGTTGTGCGCCGTAACGTTTGTACATTCCTTAAAATATATCGGTCCGCCGTACTTGCTTTCGTGCGCAAAACGGATTTGCGCCCTGCAGTCGCGCCGCATTTTTATAACATCAATTACGTCGGGATGCTCTGTCATATTAGCGTCAAAAAGAGGCTTTCTGCCGAAGTATTCTCCGTTACCCTTGACCTTGCCGCCGCCCGTCAGCGTAATATTATCAGCACCGTCAGCGTGGATTATTCCAAGGTGATTATACCCCTCGCCCGTTTTGTTAGCGCACAGCGCGCTGCCGCGAGCGATAAAAAGCGTTACGTCGCTTTTAAGCGTTACCGTAGTCGTGACAAAATCGCCGCCGTCAACAAGCACCGTACCTCCAGCTTCTGCCGCCTTTGATATAGCCTGATTTATGTATTCAGCATTGTCGTCAAGCGAGGTATCAGCGCCAAAATCGCGTATATCATATACATTTTCTTTCGGCGCGTCCTGATAGCTTATATATTCGTCCTCGGGATAGTAAGAGGAAAAGTCAAAAGGGTAAATCTCTATAAAAGGCTCACCCTTTGTTATCCTTAAATCCTTGCCGAATAAAAGCGTATTTAGCTTGTCAAAATGCGTTCGTCTGTCTTTCATTTTCAATATTTTATCGTTTTGCGCGGGATAATATCTCCCACCTTAGTATTTATTTTACCTGATACTATGAATAAGCTGCTTATCACGACGAGCTGCCCAAGCGATATTGTACGCGTGGTCGCCCATTCTTTCGAGGTCCTGAAGCACCTTTGTAAACACAACGCCCGAAGCTGTCGAGCACTTCTTATCTCTAAGTCGCTGAACGTGATTATCCTGCGACTTATTAGTTTCGGCGTCAATGCTGTCCTCAAGCATATGAAGCTCCTGCCCCTCGGTATCCGTAAGACGGTTGTTCGTAAACGCTTCAACCGAGCGGTCGTACAGCTCAAGCACCTTTTCATAAACGCTGTTGAATTCAGCCATACCCTCGTCGGTAAAATTCATATTTTCATCAATTGCGTTTTGCGTACGCTCCATAACGTTGAGCGCGTGGTCGCCAATTCTTTCAAGGTCGGTGATTGCGTGGAAAACACGTACGATTCGCTCGGACGTGTCAGCATTGATTTCGTGCGAGGTGATATTAACAAGGAAGTCCGAAATACCGTGATTGAGCCAGTTAATCAGCTCTTCATTATCGAGTATTTCCCTTTCGTGCGACATATCCTGTTTCATAAATGCTTCGCCCGTAAGCACAATGTTTTTGCGAACAACGTCAGCCATTCGTTCAACCTCGGCAACAACCTGATACGCAGTTGAAATCGGGTTGTCGATAACCTTTGTGTCGATGAAGGAGAAGCGAAGCTCGCTTTCGTGTTCCTTTTGCTTGATGAGCTTTTCCGAAACGCCAACAATCTGCTTGATAAATGGAAGCAAAAAGAGCGCCGTTGCAACCTTAAAGATAATGTGACCTGCAGCAACCTTAACAGAGCCGTTATACGGCAGCGACTCAAGCCAGTCAGTATATGGCGTAATGAGAGCAATCGGCGTGAACAAAAGCATACCGACAAAGTCGAAAATGAAGTAGATAAGCGCGGCACGCTTAGCATTAGTCTTTGCGCCGATAGCCGACAGGAACAGCGGCATAGCGGAGCCGACATTAATACCGATAATAAGGTAAATTGCAAAATTCATCGGCATAAGACCGTTCATAGCAAGCGCCTGCAAAACACCGATTGAAGCGCTTGAGGACTGCAAAATTGCACACATTGCAACGCCGATAAGCAGTCCGAGAATCGGATTGTTAGCGTGAGTGATAAAGCTTTGGAAGCTCTCGCTTGTCTGAAGCACGCCCATAGCGTTCTCGCCGCTCATCGTTTTCAGTCCGAAGAAAAGTATACCGAAGCCGAGAATTACCTGACCGATATATTTTCGAGTCTGCTTTTTTGAAAACAGCGCCATAACTGCACCGACAAAAATGCAAAACGGTGCAATAGCCGAAACGTCAAGCGCGATAAGCACGGCAGTAATCGTCGTACCGATATTTGCGCCGATAATAACGCCAGTTGCCTGTGCAAGAGTCATTATTCCTGCATTGAGAAAGCCCATCAGCATTACTGTTGTAGCCGATGACGACTGGATAACGACAGTTACTATAACGCCAAGAAAAAAGCCCTTGAAGCGATTGCTTGTAAGCTTTTCAAGCAGGCTTTTCATTTTGTTACCTGCAACCTGATTTATGCCCTCGCTCATATACTTCATTCCGAAAAGGAACAAGCCAAGGCCGCCAAGCAGGTAAATTATATTACTAATTCCCATATTCTACCTCGTGAAGTCCAATTTTTCACAAATATAGTATGCAATAAAAATAGTCAAATGTCAAGAAATAATACTTATATATAAAATAGCGGGCAAAAGCCCGCTAATCATAATGACGTAGTATTAGTATTTGTTATGCACCTTTTCGGCGAAGCACGGGAAGTCCTTGAATTCAAGCTTTGTGCCGTCGTCGAGGATAACGAAGCCAGTCATTTTGCCGAAAACCTGATGCTGTTCCGTAGTTACGATTTTAAGGTCAAGCCTGTCTGCTCGGTCAACAACGGGAACGAAGTCCGTTTCAAATCTGCCGTCGCTTGAGGTAAACGTCCACGGGTCGGTGTAATTATCGCTGATATTAAAGGTTATATCGTCAAGCTTGTTAGCAACGCCGTTATAGAAAACAACGTTTTCGCTTGCGGCGCTCGTGTTGCCGAAGCCGTAACCGATATTAAAGCCGAACGGAACGCCGTCGAGCTGTCCAGAGCCTGAGCCCCAGTACCACACGTTATCGTACGTCCATACTCCTCTGCCCCAGTCAAGTCCGCCGAAATCCGTTTCGGGATTGAGCTCAAAGGTAACGCCGTCGTATTCCACCTTGCCGTGAGCGCGCATACAGTTGATTTTCTGATTATAGTAAAACGCGTGCTCGTCGCTGTCCCACGGAGTTGCGATTACCATACTGTCCTGCGGCTCGTCGGTAAGCTTGATGTTGCAGCGAATTCCCTTGCCCTTTGCATATGACGGATAATTCATACGCAGAACGCGTCCGTCGTCGGTATGCAGGAATTCGATAGCCACCTTTCCGTTTTTGAACTTAACGTCGCCAGTTTTTGACGTCGAGGGCATATTGCGCTTGCCGAGAGGCATAACCTCGATTTGCGACTCGGTATTTGCAAAGCCGCTTTTCATATCAATAAGGCTCACAGAATGTAGTCCGATGTAACCGAGGTCGGCAACCGTCATACATAGCACAAGCCCTGCTGAATTAAGCATTACGTAATAGTAATCCCATTCCTTTATACGCGTTTTGCGCTTTTTGATGTCGTTTCTGTCGTAAATCTGCACAAGCGATTTTGACCATCCTGGCTCAATAAGCACGCCGTTTTCGTCAAGCAGCTTGTGACTTTCTGTTACTTCGTGATTTCTCATATTTTACTCCCTTCAATCGCAATTAGTCATTAATTTCAGCGCAAGCTCTGCCGCCTGCGTAAGCATATCAACCGTTGTATACTCGTCAACCGAGTGGCAGTTATTCATACCCGTCGACACTACAATTCCGTCTATGCCGTGCTGAGCAAAAACGTTGTTATCAGAGCCGCCGAAGGTTGGCGCACATTCGCCAGAAAGTCCGAGCTCGCCGCAGCAGGACTTAAACCTTTTTACAACTGGATTATCGTCAGGAACGCAGAATGCCCTTATATCCTTTGCAACCTCAAACCCAACCTTACATCCGAATTCTTCAGCCGCGGCGGTGCAGATTTCCTTGACCTCGCTGAATTTAACGTCGCTCATAGCGTCGTCAAAGCTCCTGATTTCGCCGTTAATCGTACACAAATCAGGCACGATGTTCGTCGCCTTGCCGCCGTTAATTACGCCGACGTTAGCGTTAATTCCGTCGTCGACTGAGCCGCAGGGAATTCTTGTAACAGCGAGCGCCGCCGCCTTTACAGCGTGACGACCGAGATGCGAAGCAAAGCCAGCGTGCGCTGATTTGCCGATAAATTTCGCCTTGTAGGTAAGTATCGTCGGCGCAGAGGAAGCGGCAGTTCCGATTTCGCCGTCAAGGTCAAAAACGTACGCCTGCTTTGCTTTGATTGTGCTGTAATCAAACGCCGTCACGCCGCCGCCGTGAGTTTCCTCAGCAACGGTGAAAATCAGCTCAATCGGTCGGTGACTCAAGCCGTTTTCCTTAATAACCGTCAGCGCTTCAAGGATAGCCGTAACGCCAGCGAGGTCGTCGGAGCCAAGCACCGTGTCGCCCTTTGAGGTAATCGTGCCGTCGTCGTGAATAACAGCACACTTACCGTGCGACGGCTCAACCGTATCCATATGCGATGAAAACGCGATAATTTCGGCATCGATGTCGCCGTCCACAACTGCATGAAGATTTCCCGTAGTGCCGCCGATAATAGCGCCTGCGCCGTCCTCAGCTGCTTTTATACCGAGGTCGGCAAGATATTCTTTGATGTAATCGCACACAAGCCTTTCGTCAAACGAAGGGCTATCGAGCGCAACCATCGACGTAAAATTTTCAATAAGTCTTTTTGTATTAACCATAATTTCACCTTCAAGTATAAATATACCACTATTGCCGTTCCCTTTCAAGTTCAAAATACAGTCATAGACAATAATTGACATTTATACATATTAGTTTTATAATACTATTATGAAAGAGGGTAAAATTTATGAGCTTTGAATTTAAAAAAGCGCCGTGCGCTGACAGCGGAATTAATCCGAAAGCTGTGTACGACTTTATCACCCGCGCAGAAAATGATAATCTCGGCATAGATTCGTTTATGCTTCTGAAGGGCGGAAAGGTTGTCGCTCAGGGCTGTCACGCGCCTTATACAATGACCTCGCCGCACGTTTTGTATTCTATGTCAAAATCAATCACGGCGACGGCTCTCGGCTATGCAATAAGCGAGGGCAAGGTGTCGCTTGACGATTCAATATGCGAATACTTCGGCGAATATGACAAACGCGGCAAAAATGCCGATATCACCGTCCGTCACCTTGTTACAATGACGGCGGGAAAAATGGTCGGAATGGCGAAAAACAGGCACCACAAGGACTGGATAAAGATTTTCTTTGACGCGCCCTCTATAGCAAAGCCTGGAAAGATTTTCCTTTATACCAACGACAACTTTTATATGCTTTCGGCTATCGTCAGCAAGGTTTACGGCGAAACGCTCGTTGATTTTCTCTATCCGCGTTTATTTGAGCCGCTTGAAATAGAAAAGCCTGTCTGGGAAACGGACGATTTCGGCTATGCGTCGGGCGGCTGGGGACTTTATATGAGCATCACCGACACTGCAAAGATTATGCAGTGCTACGCAAACGGCGGCGTATGGAACGGGAAGCAGGTGCTTCCAAAAGACTGGATTGACGAGGCTACAAAATATCAGGTGCCGACTGTCAAAAAGGGACAGATTGACGTTACAAAGGGCTATGGCTACGGCTTCTGGCGCACGTCAGTTCCCGACTCCTACAGAGCGTACGGACTTCACGGTCAGATGGGCTACGTTTTTGAAAACAGGGATACCGTGCTCGTTATCCACGCTGGTATTTCAAAGGACGAGCTACTCAGCCTTGCCGTTGACGATATGTGCAAAACGCTCTGGGATGAGCCTGAGCGCGAGTACGAGGACAAGCTGAACGAGCTTCTTGCTTCGCTTGGTGACAAGGACGAGCTTCCCGTTGAGGAACGCTCCGTCGAGCTTGAAAAAAGATACAGCCAGAAGACGCTCAGGACGCGTTCAAGCGCATTTGCTTCTATGCTGCACGCAACGATGTCAACGGTTATGAACGAGCCGAGCGGAAAGACCGACAGGTTTATTCTAAGCCGCGAAAAAAACGGCGATTTATACCTGATGTGGAAAGAGGGCTACGACGTCAACAACGTCAAGCTCGGTATGAATAACGAATATGAATACAACACCGTTCACCTTGCAGGGCTGAAATTCACCGCCTGCACAAAAGCGGCTTGGACAACGCCGAGAGTGCTTACGGTTTACGTCCGACTGCTCGAGGGCTGTCACGTAAGGCGGCTTGTGTTTGTGTTCGACAGCGAGGGCAAGGTAATAATCAAGAACGACTCCTTCCCCGATATGCCGACGCTTGCAGTACACTACGTTGACTTTTCTGGCTTTCCGCTTTCGGAGCCGCTTGAAAAGCTGCTCAAAAAGCACGTTGCGCCCGCCGTCCTTCTGCTCGGCGAGCCAAACTTCAAAATCAGGGATGTATTCCTCGACTCACTCAATTATAAATAGTATACATAAAAACGATATGAAAAAACGACTTGCGATTTGCAAGTCGTTTTCGTTTTAGCTATTTAACCAATTCTACAAAATCATATCCCTTTTCAGCGAACCAGTCATAAAAGGTGTTTGAGTCATACGATATTCCCTGTATTGCATGCTCGCCTTTAATCATTTTTGACGCGGCGTTAACGAACTTGTCAATAACGTCGAGCATAATAATCTCGCTGAGGATAACCTCGCTGAAACGCTTGTATGTGCCGTTTTCCGTAAGAGCAACAAAGGAAATAGTCCACAAATCAAGCATCATATCACCCGTATCAACGCCCCAGTCAAGAATAAACCACATCTTGTTTGTGAAAAACGCAACGTACTTAACGTTTCCGTCCTTTACAAGAATTGTTGCCGAATGTGTTTTGAAGAATGACGAATTGAGCATTCTCCAAAGCGGATATTCGATTTTGTAATTCTTCTTTACTTCACTAATTTTCATCATATTATCCTTACAAATTTTAAATAATCGGTATAAGGTAATGCTGTGATTATTTTAGCCGTTAATCTGCTTTGCGATTTCCTCTGCAAAGTTTTCTTCTCTCTTCTCAAGGCCGTCGCCCTTCATCATTCTGATGAAGCCGTTAACCTTAATCTCGGTGCCGAGCTCCTTAGCTACTGAATCAACGTAGCCCTTAACGCTGCCCTGGAAGATGTCTGAGCGAACGAACTCCTGCTCAACAAGGCAGGTTTCCTTGTAGTACTTGCCCATCTTGCCTTCTGCGATTTTTGCAAGAACCTGCTCTGGCTTTGAAGCCATCTTCGGGTCCTCCTTCATCTGTGCTGCAAGAATGCCCTTTTCGTGCTCAACTACCTCAGCTGGAACTGAAGCCTGGTCAAGATATGCAGGGTTCATAGCTGCAATCTGCATTGCAACGTTCTTGCCCATAGCAACGAACTCGTCATCGTCAGCCTTTGCTTCATCAGAAACATCAAAGCCAACCATAACGCCAAC
>JAFWKC010000097.1 GCA_017514345.1 Eubacterium sp. | reverse complement strand
GATGGTACTGCCCCCGAGCAAAAGACGAAAAGCGCCAAAAGTGCCGTGGGCATTGAATTCACGGCACTTTTCAAAAGATTGGTTGTTGAATTAGCGGGGCGCCGAGGTCGTCACCCCCTACAAGCCGAAACTGTAACACTTTACTATATTCGGCGCGGTTATGCCCTTTTTCGACAGTCTTAAAAAGGGCTATTGTGTAGCCCTTTTGTTATTCCTGTATTAATAGCTTGTTTATCTCCTCTGCTGTTGCAAGCGAGGGTGAAAATGCAGTCGCGTTAGCGCACGCCGTTGCAAGGCGAAGCGCCAATTTGCAGCTTTCGCTTTGGATATAACCCGCAAGGAAGCCTGCAACCATACTGTCGCCGCAGCCCACGCTGTTAACAAGCGTACCTTTTGCGTTAGCCGATTTATATACGTTTTCGTTTTCGTCAACGAGCACCGCGCCGTTTTCAGCCTGCGACACAAGCACGTTTTCTGCGCCGAGCTTTTGAAGCTCCTTTGCGTACTTAACTGCGTCGTCGTCGCATTTTATTTCCGTACCGAAAAGCTCGCCGAGCTCGTGGTGATTAGGCTTGATTAAAAACGGCTTGAATTTCAGCGTTCCACGAAGTAAATCACCCGATGCGTCAATAACGTATTTCACACCTCTGCTGTCAAAACGGGAGAGGATTTTTTCGTATATTTTTTCCGTTGAGCCAACGGGCGCAGAGCCTGCAAGCACAAGATAGTCGCCCTCTTTGAGCCCGTCAAGCTTTCCCATTAGTGCGTCAAGGTCGCCGTCCTTTATCGGCGCGCCCGAAGCGTTAAAGTCCGTTTCTGAGCCTGAACGGATTTTTACGTTAATACGCGTACAGCCGTTATCAAGATAAACGAAATCGCAGTCAATTCCGTCGTCGCGTACCATTTTTTCGAGCTGCTTTCCCGTAAAGCCTGCCGCAAAGCCGAGCGCTTTGTTCGCAATACCGAGCCTTGTCAAAACGCAGGAAACGTTAATACCTTTTCCGCCGAAAAACAGCTCCTCATAGTCGGAACGGTTAATGCCGCCATTAATGCTGTCGGCGTGCATAACGTAATCAAGCGCAGGATTAAGCGTTACAGTATATATCAAGCGTTTCACTCCTTTTCGGTGAAATCAATATATACAGTATATATTTATCGCTGATTTGTGTCAAGCAATTCGACAAGCTTTTGAGCCGCAATTTCCGTATCCTTAACATCGCCGAAGCTTGAAAAGCGGAAATAGCCCTCGCCGCATTCGCCGAAGCCCGCACCAGGAGTTCCGACAATCTGAGCGTTTTCAAGAAGAAAATCAAAAAATTCCCAGCTTGTCATACCGTTTGGACATCTCATCCATATATACGGCGCATTTTTGCCTCCGCAGTACCATATGCCGAGCTTGTCAAGCGCCTTCATAAGCTCAGCGGCGTTTTTCTTGTACACGGCGATATTCTTCATAATCTGCTCTCTGCCCTCGTCGGTGAAAACAGCCGCCGCGCCCTTCTGGATAATATACGAAATACCGTTAGTTTTAGTCGTGCGGTTTCTTACCCACATATCATTAAGCGTCATTCCGTTTCTTTTGAGCGCCTTCGGGATAACCGTATAGCCGAGTCTTGTACCCGTGAAGCCTGCCGTTTTTGACAGCGAGCAAATTTCAATAGCGCACGTTTTTGCGCCTTCAATTTCATATATGCTGTGCGGGATTTCGTCGTCCTCAATAAACGCTTCGTACGCCGCGTCAAAGAGGATAACGGAGCCGTTTTCGTTAGCGTAATCCACCCACGCCCTGAGCTTGTCGCGCGTAAACACAGCGCCCGTCGGGTTGCTCGGTGAGCAGAGGTAGATAATATCAGCCTTTACGCTTTTATCGGGATACGGCGCGTAGCCGTTTTCCTCGCCTGACGCAAGATGAACAATCTCCCGTCCTGCAATAACGTTGGCGTCAACGTAAGCAGGATACGCTGGCTCAATTACAAGCGCGCTGTTTTTCCTGTCAAACAAATCAAGGATGTCGCCGAGCTCGTCGCTTGCGCCGCTCGACACGAACACCTCGTCGTCAGCAACTTCTACGCCGCGCTTGTTGTAAAATTCTGCAATAGTGCTTCTTAAAAAAGGAGCACCGCATTCGGGCATATAGCCCATAAAAGTGTCCTTTTCAGCCTGGTCATCAACCGCACTGTGCAGCGCAGAAATAACAGCACTGCACAGTGGGAGTGAAACATCGCCTATTCCGAGTTTGTAAAGATGCTTTGACGGATTATTATGAGAATAGGCAGATATTTTTTGCGATATATTATAGAACAAATATGAATTCTCTAAATTCGCATAATTCATATTAGGTATAAGCATTTTATTACTCCTTAATAGCCGCTCCTATGAAGCCCTTGAACAGCGGGTGAGGCTTGTTAGGACGGCTCTTGAATTCTGGGTGATACTGAACGCCCACGTAAAACGGTCTGTCAGTAAGCTCAACGGTTTCAACAAGCTCGCCGTCGGGCGACATTCCGCTAAGCGTAAGTCCGCAGTCACTGAGCACCTCTCTGTAATCGTTGTTGAATTCATAACGGTGACGGTGGCGTTCGCTGATTGACGCGCTGTCATAAAGGCGACGCATCGTCGTACCCTCCTTGATTTCGCAGGGATACGCACCGAGTCTGAGCGTTCCGCCCTTGTTGATTTCGTCGTTCTGTCCAGGCATAAAGTCAATAACCTTGTGCTGACACTCGGCGTCAAATTCGCCCGAGTTCGCGTCAGAAATACCCGCAACGTTACGCGCGTATTCGATAACCGCAATCTGCATACCAAGACAAATTCCGAAGTACGGAAGGTTATTTTCGCGCGCGTATTTTGCGGCGCAAATCATACCCTCGATTCCCCTGCTGCCGAAGCCGCCGGGAACAATAATTCCGTTAACGTCAGACAGCATTTCGCCGACGTTAGAATCGGTTATGTCCTCAGAGTCAATCCACTTTATGCTGACGGTTGCACCGTGAAAATATCCTGCGTGCCGTAACGCCTCAGCAACCGACAAATATGCGTCGTGAAGCTCAACGTACTTGCCGACAAGTCCGATTTTCACGCGCTTTCTTTCGCTGTTAATCCTGTCAACAAGGTCTGTCCACTCTGCCAAATCAGGCTCGCCTGCGTCAATGTTCAGCTCGCGGCATACGATTTTGGAAAAATTCGACCTTTCGAGCATAAGCGGAGCCTCGTAAAGATTAGGAAGCGTTATGTTTTCAATAACGCAGTCGCGCTTAACGTTACAGAAAAGCGAGATTTTGCCGAAAATCGATTCCTCAAGCGGCTTGTCACAGCGAAGCACGATAATGTCGGGATTAACGCCCATACCCTGTAGCTCCTTAACCGAGTGCTGAGTTGGCTTCGACTTGTGCTCGTCTGAGCCGCTGAGATAAGGAACGAGCGTAACGTGAATGAAAAGGCTGTTTTCCTTGCCGACCTCAAGCGAAATCTGGCGTACAGCTTCAATAAACGGCTGTGATTCGATATCGCCCGTAGTGCCGCCGATTTCCGTTATTACAACGTCGGCGTCAGTCTTTCGTCCAACCGTGTACACAAATTCCTTGATTTCATTTGTAATATGAGGAATAACCTGCACCGTTGAGCCAAGGTATTCACCGCGGCGCTCCTTATCAAGCACGTTGCGGTACACCTTACCTGTGGTGAGATTTGAATACTTATTAAGGTTTTCGTCGATAAAGCGCTCGTAATGTCCGAGGTCAAGGTCTGTTTCGGCTCCGTCCTCAGTAACGTAAACCTCGCCGTGCTGATACGGACTCATCGTGCCTGGGTCAACGTTGATATAAGGGTCGAGCTTCTGCGCCGCAACCTTCAGTCCGCGCGCTTTAAGGAGTCTGCCGAGCGACGCTGCCGTAATACCCTTTCCGAGTCCCGAAACGACGCCTCCCGTTACAAAAATATACTTTGTCATATTATCAACTCCGTGCCTTTAAAAGTGACAAAGGCATCTCGGATTACTCCAAAACGCCTTCGCCAATATATGAAAGTTTGTTATAGGTTATGGAATAATTCCCTAATTCCTAATTTCTAATTCCGCATTCAGAACTCCGAATTATTATACTACACCCTGTGCAATCATAGCGTCGGCAACCTTCTCGAAGCCTGCGATATTTGCGCCTGCTACGTAGTCGCCCTCAAGACCGTATTTCTTTGAAGCCTCGTCAATGTTGTGATAAATGTTAATCATAATATCCTGAAGCTTCTTGTCAACCTTTTCAAATGACCAGTAAACACGCTCGGAGTTCTGGCTCATCTCGAGTGCTGAGGTTGCTACGCCGCCAGCGTTTCCTGCCTTGCCTGGAATAAAGAGAACGCCGTTGTCCTGGAAATACTTTGTAGCATCTCTTGTCGTAGGCATATTAGCGCCCTCTGCAACAGCGATAACGCCGTTTGCAACAAGCTGCTTTGCATCCTCAAGGTGAAGCTCGTTCTGTGTAGCGCAGGGAAGAGCGATATCACACTTAATCTGCCATACGCCTCTGCCCTCGTGGTACTGAGCAGACGGTCTTGCCTCTGCATACGCCGTAAGTCTTTCACGTCTAACCTCTTTGATATCCTTAAGAAGCTCAACGTCAATGCCTTCTGGGTCGTAAATCCAGCCTGTTGAGTCTGAAACAGTAACAACCTTTGCGCCGAGCTGCTGAGCCTTTTCAACAGCATAGATAGCAACGTTACCTGAGCCTGAAACGCAAACTGTTTTGCCTGCGATATCAATATCGTGACACTTGAGCATTTCCTCTACGATGTAAAGAAGTCCGTAGCCCGTAGCCTCTGTTCTTGTAAGTGAGCCGCCGAACGAAAGACCCTTACCTGTGAGAACGCCCTCGTATTTCTTCTGAATTCTTTTATACTGGCCGAACATATAGCCGATTTCACGCGCGCCCGTACCGATATCGCCTGCTGGAACGTCGGTATTTTCGCCGATAACCTTACAAAGCTCAGTCATAAAGCTCTGGCAGAACATCATAATTTCGCGGTCGCTCTTGCCCTTCGGGTCAAAGTCAGAGCCGCCCTTACCGCCGCCGATTGGAAGTCCTGTAAGAGAGTTTTTGAAAATCTGCTCGAAGCCAAGGAATTTGATAACCGAAAGAGTTACGCTCGGGTGAAGTCTTAAACCGCCCTTGTAAGGACCGATTGCCGAGTTGAACTGAACACGGAACGCTCTGTTAACGTGTACCTGTCCGTTGTCGTCAATCCACGGTACTCTGAAACGGAAAATTCTTTCGGGTTCAACAAGTCTTTCAAGAAGCGCAAGCTTTCTGTATCTTTCCTCGTTTGCCTCAATAACTGGTCGGAGCGAGTCAAATACCTCCTCAACAGCCTGCAAAAATTCTGCCTCGTTGCCGTCGCGTCTTCTCAAAAATTCCATTACTTCGTCTACATAAGCCATAATAAAAGTTCCTCCTAAAAATGCAGAAAAGGCGACACTAATGATAATCATTAATGACGCCTTCGCCTGTGTTAAATTGGTAAAAAAGATAGAGAGTCCCAGAGCAAAACTCAAAGACTCCCTTGCCTTTACACGAAACATCATACACCTATGAAAACACTTTGTCAAGCATTTTTTGAAATTTTCTTGACAGCCGTACCGTCCGTGTAGTATATTAATAATGTTAATAAAATGAGCAAAGGCGTTCATTAATTCGGGTTTAACCCGTTTTTTAATGTGCGCATTTTTTTATTAGGTGGTTGATATTATGAAATACACTAAGGAAGAAATAATCCAGTTTGCCGCAGAGGAGGACGTCAAGTTCATCCGTCTTGCTTTTTGCGACGTTTACGGAAGGCAGAAAAACATTTCCATTATGGCTGACGAGCTCAACCGTGCGTTTGATTTCGGTATTGCGCTCGACGGCTCGGCTATTGCAGGCTTCGGCGGCGACGTGCATTCCGATTTACTGCTTCACCCCGACGCCGATACTATTACCATACTCCCGTGGCGTCCCGAGGAGGGCAAGGTTGTAAGGATGTTCTGCAGCATTACTTATCCCGACGGAAAGCCGTTTGAGTGCGACACAAGAAGTCTGCTCAAAAGGGCGATTGAAGACGCTGACAAGGCGGGCTACAAGTTCTTCTTCGGCGCCGAGCAGGAGTTTTATCTCTTTAAGCTCGACGAAGAGGGCGAGCCGACAAAAATCCCGTACGACAAGGCAGGCTATATGGACCTTGCGCCGTACGACAAGGGCGAAAACATCCGCCGTGAAATATGCCTGACGCTTGAGCAGATGGGAATTAACCCCGAAAGCTCGCACCACGAGGAGGGTCCAGGACAGAACGAAATCGATTTCCGCTACTCCGACCCGCTTACGGCGGCTGACAACGTAATGACGCTTCAGACGATTGTTAACACTGTTGCAAACCGCAACGGTTTGTTTGCTGATTTTTCACCTAAGCCGCTTGACGACAAGCCTGGTAACGGCTTTCATATCAACTTTTCCGTCAAGGCAAACGACGGCACGGATAACATTATGCCGTATATGATTGCAGGCGTGCTCGACAAGGCTGAGGATATGACGGCGTTTTTGAACCCAACCGAAAAGTCATACGCAAGGCTCGGCAACAACAAGGCGCCGCAGTATATTTCGTGGTCAAGCGAAAACCGTTCGCAGCTGATAAGAATTCCAGCCGCCTTCGGCGAATACAAGCGCGCTGAATTAAGAAGCGCCGACCCGTCGGTTAATCCGTACATCGCGTTTACGCTGATGATTTACGCAGGCATTTACGGTATCGAAAACCTCATTGATTTGCCGTACGTTGCAGACTTCAATTTCTTTACGGCTGACGAGGAAACCGTATCAAAATACAAAATGCTCCCTCAGACGCTTGAGGACGCAAAAATAATCGCAAAGCAGAGCGAATTTATCAAAAAGCATCTGCCTGAAAGAATACTCAACATCTACTGCTGATAACAGCAAAATTTCCGCGGAAGGAGGCGTGCCATATGAGTCTGAAAAAGCAAGTATACAGCGTACTTGTTGTTTCGTCCTCTGATAATTTCAATGCGGCTGTGGCATCTGTCCTCCCTGCCGCCACGTACAAGCCCGTAAAATACGTCGGCAGTATATCCGCGGCACAGCGCGCGGCAGCAGAGCGAAGCTACGATTTTATCATAGTCAACACGCCTCTGCCCGACGATTTAGGCGCGCGCTTCGCGGTTGACAAAAGCAGCTCGGGCGGCTGTATCGTCCTGCTTCTCATTCAGGGCGAGCACCTTGACGACGCGTACAATATCGTGTCGCCGCACGGCGTTTACACGCTACCTAAGCCCGTATCACAGCAGTCGATGATAATTGCGCTCAGATGGATGCGTACAACAATAGACAGGATAAAACGCACCGAAAAGAAGGCGACCTCGATTGACGACAAGATGCAGGAAATCAGGCTCGTCAACCGTGCAAAGCTGCTGTTGATTTCGCAAGAGGGCTACGAGGAGCCCGAAGCTCACCGATACATAGAAAAAAGCGCTATGGACAGATGCGTACACAAGTCCGTAATAGCGCAAGAAATAATAAATAGGTATTCATAAACAACTGTTTGAAGGATAAAATTCTTTAATCAGTTGTTTTACTTTTTGTCACAGCTTGCTGAATAAGGACAGCCTGAGCAATCCTGACCGCAGGAGCCCTTGCCCGATTTTTTGTCCTTGATGATTTTTCTTACTGCAAGCAAAACGCAAAACGCAAGCGCGATAACTATAACGGCAGTAACCCAGTTTGAGGCTAAAAAGCTTATCATTTCAACATCTCCTTAGTTATTCATTCGGAAAAAGCGCGGGAAGCGCGTTATAATAATACCTCGTTGCATTGTAGAAGCTGTGCGTCATAAACGGCATTTTTTTAAAGGTAATATTGCCGTTTTTCGTATTCTTACGCGTAAAAACGAAGGTGTCGCCGCAGTTAAAATACATATCGTTAATAAGCGTCATAGTCGAATTGTACGTCAAATCGAGCGAGCCGACTGGACAATAGATAAAAAAGTCGTTTTTCGTATAACCCTGTTCCTTTACGCTTTTTGCGAGCTTCTGCCCTAAATCGGTTGAAAGATGGAAGGTATACGGATTTTGAAGTCCGCCGCAGTTCGGCACGAAGTAGTAAAAATAATCAAGGCTCGTTTCAAACGCCGTCCACGCAATCGCCGCGCCCATAGAAAAGCCGCAGAAGGCTCTGTGCTCGCGCGACGCAACAATATCTGCGGGAGCCGCAGTTTTTGCATATGTAGAATATCTGCTTTCGACAACGGGAATAAGACAGTCGCGGATTTCAGAAACGTATTTTCTGTAAAGCTTGTTGTAATCCCCCGTCGGTCCGCTTGCGTCCTCGTTATCGTAAAAGTTTGAGCAAACGCCGATAACTGGCTTCATATCGCCGCGCATAATCAGGTTGTCAAGCACGTTTCTGAAATATTTTCCAGGGTTGTCGGGAGTGCCGAAATAACGCGTTTCAGTCGCGCTCGTGCCGCCCTGAAAATAGATTATATCGTACTGCTTTTCGGGGCTGTAGCCGTACGGCAGATACACTATAGCGCGCTTATCCACGGTCTTGCCCTTATAGTAAACCTCTTCAAGAGTTCCCTGCTGCTTAGCAGGCTTCCAGTATCTTTCAGGCACCTTGCCTATAGGGCCGCTGATATCATAATCGCGCGACGAAGAAAAGTCCGCCCTGCTGTCGGGAGTAGGATAAAAGCTCCGCACTAAGAAGAAATGCGCGCACGGAACAAGAACTATTACCGCAAGAATAACTGATATTACCTTGATGATTTTTCTGCTCTTTTTCATAACAAATCCTCAACTGTATTCGTACGTGCTAATTGTACAACATTTATCATTTTATATCAATAATTTATTTAATTTTGGTTAATAATAGAAAATAATATATATTATATTGACATGTATATTTTCTTATTTTATAATGTTTTCTTGGAAATTAAGAAAGGAAGAATTATACCAATGGAACACAAAACTTTCAATCTTAAATCAATACTATTAATTCTGCTTGCCGTTTCGGTAATGCTCAGCTTCGGCACTCCAGTTTATGCAGAGGGTAATACATACGTAAAAAATGCTGTTACCGCAACTGTGTCAGAGGCTGCAAGCTTACGAAAGGACGCAAGCAAAAAGTCAAAAGCAATTGTTAAAGTAAAAAAAGGTAAAAAGGTTACCGTAACAACCTTTAACGGCAAATGGCTTTACGTAAAGTTCAAGCAAAACGGCAAGAACTACAAGGGCTACCTTCATCTCAGCAAGATAAAGCAAAACAATAATTATCTGATGAAGGACTCAAAGCTGACTATTGAATCGGGAACGAATCACTGGCTCAGAGTTATGAACCTGAAGGGCAAAACCGTTAACGATTCGCTTGAATGGTCATCAACAAACACCGACGTTGCAACCGTATCTCAGTCAGGCACGATTTCTCCTCAGGGAATCGGCTTTACTCAGATATACATTGTAAAGAATAAAAAATTACACATCTGCGACGTTACTGTTGTTCAGGCTGAGGCTAAAAAAAGCACCAAGTACACGGTTACAAAAAAGTCCGTAATGTACAAAGCCGCTAACAAGAAGAATAAGCTTACCGTTGTACCGAAGAACTCCGTAGTTAAGTACAAGGGAAAGAGCAACAAGTGGACAAAGATAAAATATACTAATAAGAAAAAGAAGACCTTTACAGGCTACATCTGGTCTGCGAACATCAAGAAAACGACTACACGCAAAACTGTAAAGACTGAAAATATTTACCTCAAGAAAATACCTAAAGTCCTTTACGAAGGACACAGCGTTTCGCTTATCGCGCAGCTTATGCCTCGAAATGCGACGCAAAAAATTGAGTGGTACACCAGCAATCCTAATGTTGTTTCCGTTGACGAGCGCGGCGTAATCACTTACGTTTCTCCCGGCAAGGCAGTTATCACCGCCGTTTCGGGCAGCGCAAAGGCTGAAGCAAACATCGAAACAAGAGCAAAGGGTCTTCTTACAAAGCATGCTGACATTCCTATGACAATCGGCTCATCTTACAAGATTTCAAGAAACACTATATTCTCACTTGTTAAAGAGAGTGACGCGGTTATAACCTCATCTAACCCTGCTGTTGCTGATGTTTCAAACGGATACATCAATGCAAAGGCACTCGGTCAGACGACAATTACCGTTGTTTGCTCGGGATATACGGACAGCTTTACCGTAACCGTTCATAAGATTTCAAAGAACGCCGCATCGCCGATAATTACGATGTTCTACACTGACACAAATTACGACGTTGACGCATACAACCCGACATATGTTCCGCTTGAGCAATTTGCTAATGAAAAGAACGACGGACACGACGGCGCATATCATCCCGAATGTCTTTATTTTGAAAACGGCTTCGGCGGATACAAATACTGGCTCACATATACGCCGTATCCGAGAAATGTAGAGGCGGATTATTATGACGACGGTTATGAAAATCCGTGCATTCTTGCAAGCAACGATTTAGTTAACTGGGAGCTTCCCGCGTCAAACGCAATCAATCCGATTGAGCCGCGACCGATAGATTTCAAGCACGGCGTAATATATAATTCCGACACAGACATTGTATATAATAACGATACAAAAGAGCTTGAATGCTGGTGGAGGTTTTACGACAGACCTGCCAACAAGGTGCAGATTTTCCGCAAGTGCAGTCCTGACGGCGTTATGTGGACAAACAAGGAGCTTATGCTCGAAACTCCGCTCAAAAAGGTTGACAACCTCAGCCCGTCAGTTATTTACGAAAATGGTATTTACAAAATGTGGTCTATCGACCAGCACAAGAGCTACAAGGTTGTTTATCAGGAGTATAATCCTAATACAAAACAGTGGTCAGAAAGAAAGTATCTTGAAATTGAATACTCAAAGCCAGATATGGTAAGCTGGCATCTTGGCGTAACGCGTACGCCAAAGGGCTATGAAATGGTGCTTTCGGCATTTGAAAAGAATGCAAAAGACCATCTCCATATGGACGTATACTACTGCTATTCAACAGATAATGAAAACTACACTGTAGCCGACACAATGCTCAAGCCAACAACAGGAACTGAAAACTGGGATAATATGGGCATTTACAGAAGCTCGCTTATGTACGCTGACGGCAAATACTATCTCTTCTATCCAGGCATAAACGACAAAAAAGGACCTATGGGTATCGGCATTATTTCTGGCGACGACCCGTTTGAATTAAAATAAGCTGAGGGAATAATTATGACTGTTAACGAGTATCTCAGGCAAATTGATTCTGTAATCGAAAACGGAAAGTACAAGGACAACTGGGCTTCGCTTTCCAACCACAAAACGCCCGACTGGTACTACAAGGGCAAGTTCGGCATATTCATCCATTGGGGAATTTACAGCGTTCCCGCGTACGGCAACGAATGGTATTCGCGTAATATGTACAACCAAAAGCACCGCGAATTTGAGCATCACATCGAAACGTACGGACCGCAAAGCGAATTCGGCTACAAGGATTTCATTCCTATGTTCAAGGGCGAACGCTTTGACGCGCACAGATGGATTGAAACCTTTAAAAACGCGGGCGCAAAATTCGTTATGCCCGTTGCAGAGCATCACGACGGCTTTGCTATGTACGACACGGAATTCAACCGCTGGAATTCAAAGGAAATGGGACCGTGCCGCGACGTAGTCGGCGAGCTAAAGGACGAGTGCGAAAAGCAGGGACTTACCTTCTGCGCTTCTAACCACAGAGCCGAGCACTACTTCTTTATGGGTATCGGCACGAGCTTTGACAGCGATATGAAGCCCGATAAGGAGTGGTTTGATTTCTATGCTCCCGCTTATTATGATGAAAAGGTCGGCGACAAAACAATCAGCGCGTGCGACATCATCGACGAATTCGGCGCGACTGATGAGTTTATGAGCGACTGGATGGTCCGCATTTGCGAAATGATTGATAAGTATCAGCCAAAGATTGTATACTTTGACTGGTGGATTCAGAACAAGTGCTTCAAGCCTTACTTAAAGAAGATTGCGGCTTACTACTATAACCGCGCTGACGAGTGGGGCGAGGAGGTTACTATCGACTTTAAGCACAACGCATATCCGCTCAGCACTGCAACGCTCGACATCGAGCGCGGCTCACTCGGAAGCGTGTTCCCGTATCCGTGGCAGACAGATACGGCAATCGGCAAGCAGTCGTGGGGCTACCGCGCCGACAACGAATACAAGACCACCTACGAGGTGCTTACAACGCTTATCGACGTTGTTTCAAAAAACGGTATGCTGCTGCTTAACGTAGGACCTAAATCCGACGGCACCTTCACCGACGAGGAAACGAAGGTGCTTGCCGAAACGGGCGAATGGCTCAGCACAAACGGCGAGGGTATTTACGAAACAATCCCCTACAAGTTCTACAAAGAGGGCGAGCACGAGCCGTCGTCTGGTATGTTCAGCGAGGGCGCCGTTGCATACGACGAAAAGGACTTCCGCTTCACCTACAAGAACGGCGCAGTATACGCCTTCCAGATGAAGCCGTCAAAGAGCATCACGCTCACGTCCTTCCACACTGACAGATGCGGAACGTGCGTCGAAAACGTTGAAATCCTCGGCGACAACGAGGTAGAGAGCTTCGTCTGCGACCGCGAGGGACTCAGAATCGAGCTCAAAAACGCACCGACGGGCGACCTCCCACAATGCATTAAAATTGTTCTTGAATAACAAAAATCCGACTCATCTGAGTCGGATTTTTTATTCTGCTTTTGTTTCGATATTTGGATTGAAGCAGGGCATATATTCGAGCTTGAACTTGTTTATCTTGTGAAGTCGGTCAATGCGCTCCTTCGTTTCGGTGCTGTCAATTTCGCCCGTCCTGATGTAACGGTCAAGCACCGCGTAAGTGAAGCCGAGGTTATCCTCGTCCGTCTTGCCGCAAAGGCCGTCAATCGGCACTTTATTTACAAGCACGTCGGGCAGTCCGAGCAAGGTGCCTATCTGCTTAACCTCCTGCACGGTGAGGTGCGAGCACGGGCTGAAATCGCCTGCGTTGTCGCCGTACCTTGTGGAGTAGCCCACCCAGTCCTCGGACAGGTTGCAGGTGTTCGCAACCCTACCGTTATGGCTTTGCGACACCGCGTACAGCGTCGCCATTCTGATTCGCGGCGGGATATTCGTAACGCTCTGCGCCGACAGCTCAAACGGCATCGCGTTTTTTATGCCGTCAACTGCGTCCTTGACGTTGATAACGTAGTGCTTAATATCAAGGTGCTTAACGAGCAGCTCCGCCATATCGATATCAGCCTGCTCGCCGTTCGGCATAAGCACGCCGATGACTCTGTCCTTGCCGAGAGCTTCAACACAAAGCGCAGCGACAACAGAGCTGTCCTTGCCGCCCGAAATACCGACAACGGCATTGCAGTCGCGTCCGTTTTTATCAAAAAATTCTCTTATCCAGTTTACACATTCGTCTTTTACTTTTTGCGCGTCAAACATTTTCTACCTCAGCTAATTATAACAAATTAATCGGGATTTCCCAAACGCTGTCGTCAATGCTCCGCCAGCCCGTTTTGTGCTGTTTAAGATATGCGTAATCCTTGCCGTTAACAATCCCGTCGTAATTTACGTCAAACACGTCGTCGCCCGTATTATTTAGGTGGTCGGTAAAATTGTCGTCATAGCTGTCGCCGCAGATTTCGCAGGTAACAACAGCCTCACCCTTATCAAACGACGAAACGTAATACTCATGCTCATGCGGAATATCGATATTGTTTTCCTGGTCCGCAGACGCAACGAGCATTCCCGAAAACGCCACAACCGCCGCAAGCACGGTAACTAATACAAAAACACTTTGCTTTTTCACAACAAACTCTCCTTCAGTATCTGAAATAGCAAATTATCAAGATAATATACATATATAATAACATAATTTAACGCTTGTTGCAACATAATCAAATAAGTTTTCTGTTACTTGATACTTGCGACAAAAAATAGACACATCATGCCACCCATTAATGCGTCCCCTCATGGTTATTATGCCCTTTTGGTCATCCGCTGTCAATAAGCAAACAAAATGCTAACCAAAAGTAAAGAAAAAAGCAACCAGAAGAAAACAACACTTAAACAAAAAACAAAGCAGAGGCTAAACCTCTGCTGTTGTTAAGTCTATATTATATCGACTTTATTCTACGCGTTCATAAACTGTTTCGTTCTGACCAACACAAACAAGTGTATTGTTTTCATATTTGAATCCTATTGTAGGTGTATTGCTTGCAGTAATGTTAATCACTTCGCCTGATACTTCCCAGGTAATCGGATAGTAACTACCTTCTTCTAAAAGCTTTTTATATCCTCCTTTTCCTGTACCGCCTTCATAGAGTTCCATATATGATACACCATTATCGGGAGCTGACGCTTCCGGACATTCCCATTTTCCCACTATTTGTGTTTCAAGGTTAGGGTAATATTCATATGTAAATTATTTGGCACTTTCATTTTAGCATAATTACAAAAAATATGCAACAGAAAAAACGCTCGGCAAAACCGAGCGTTTCATTATACGCGCAATCGTCACATAAATCAATAAAAAGCTCAGGATTACTCCTGAGCTTTTTCATATGCCTTTTTTATGCGGTGATTTCGCCGTCGTGGGAGAGGACGGAGGCGGAGGTAACACCCTCTGTCTGAATAAGTGCGTGAACCAGTTCGCTGTCTTGGTCGGTCTTAATCTCAATCACCATATCGAGCGTGGTCGGCGACAGATTGCGCGACTTGAGCTGATAGCTTTTGCTGTACTGCTTGACGATATCCAGCAGCTTTTCGTCGCTGTTGATATCGGTGCTGTTGACCACCAAAATCATGGACGATTTGCGGATGGGGTATTTCTGCACAATCAGGATAACCACCGACATACCGAGCGAGAGCGCAACGGCAATGACCGAAAGTCCCGCGCCGCAGATAATACCGATACTGATTGCCCAGTAGAGGAATACCAAATCCAGCGGGTCCTTAATCGCCGTGCGGAAACGGATGATGGACAGCGCGCCGACCATACCGAGCGAGAGCACGATATTCGACTGAATCGTCAGGATAATTGCCGTCGTGATTACCGCCATGGCAATCAGCGAAAGGTTAAAGGTCTTGGAATAGAAGGTCTTTCTGGTGACCAGGCGGTAGATAAAGAAGATGTAAAGCGCCAGCACCGTGGTAACAATGAACGCGAGGGCAATCGTTTTCAGGTCGACGCCTTCGGAAAAGCCTTCGAGAAATGAATTTTTGAAAATATCCTTAAAAGTCATAATGTACCTCCCATTGCATATTTTCTGCATAAATAGTATTTGGAAAAGGTGCTCTGCTGCAAATTGCCGAGCTCCAGTACCTCTTTGATATAATCGGGCAGCAGCTCGTCGTACTTGACCTCCAGCAGATGCTGCCCCCGGGGCAGGATTTGCCTGGTGGCAAGATTTTGCTCAAAAAAGCTGCCGAAATCATCGGAGGAGCGGATGTTCTGGTCGAGCGTCACGCGGACGTTTCCGAGACGGTATACATACGGCGTTCGGTCATATTCCACGATGACCGCGGGGCGGTAAAGCTCGTCCTTGAGTAGCAGCGTAAACTTGCGCAGCACCTCGGGTTTTTCCGCAAAGGCGCTCAAATCGCCGCCCGCCATAATGGCGTTATACTCGTCCATCGTCAGCAGGCAGGATGTTTTGTGCGTTTTGCCGTGCTCCTTGCGCTTGCACTCCAGCGAGATGCGCTCGGCGCTGCCGTTATAAATACGGATACGAAACTTTTCGCGCGGGTCCGTTCCGTTTTCGTTCTCATAATAACACTTGTTACTGAGGCTGTCAAAATACATACTGCGGATGGTGTACTGCCCGCCTGCGGCGTGGCGGTCGTATGGCATCATCGACTGCACGCGGCTTTTGATGATGGCGAGCTGCGCCTCGCTGCAACGATACTTCAGTTCATGGCGGTATTTAATGCTTTCCATTTCGATACCTCCGTGATTTGATTGCTCGTAGTATATCCACGAGGATGAACACGCCGACCGCGAGGAAGAGCACCGTCAGACCGTAGTACTTAAAGCGGTTTTTGCCCATATAAAACTTATACACAAAGCGCTTGATAAAGCCGCTGTTTTCGTCAATCGGGCTTTGCTCGGTCGCGGGGGTGGTATTCATCTCTCCCGTCTTTTTCCACTTGGCGATGATGCTGGCGTTGCGGGTGACGGGCTGGGTGATATCATACTCTTTGCCGGTGTGGACATCGAGGAATTTGACAAATTCAAAATTCTCGCGTTCGGGAATCTTAAAGCTATCGGTATCCAGGCAGCCGCCCTTCTCCACCGAAAAGACATATCTTTCGTAGCGGTTTTCCACGTTCGCCATATTGATAAAGACCGTGTAATACGTCTTGTTATCCAAAAAGGTTTTATCGAGGAAATTCATCCTCTCGGACAGATAGGTCTGGAGATAATCCGTGCAATCATCGAGCGTGTTGATATCCGAATGCAGCGCCTTGTAAACCCGATAGGTTTCCGGCAGCTCGTCGAGCTCGCTCCAGCGCTTTTGGTTCATCGCATAGGAGTTATTAATCTGCGCGGCATAGGCGGCGATTTTTTCGTCGAGTACCGTGTTGATGAGTTCCCGAAATTCGGGGTAAGCGGCTTTGACATACTCCGTAAAGCGCTCGTTTTGATACAGGTCGCGGCAGATGCCCCAGGTGTGGATGTAAAAAGCGTCCGCCCGCGGCGTTTCGCTGATAATATAATTGCCGAGGGACAAATCGAAATCCCAGATGGGACCGATATGTAACTTTTTGTCCACCGCGTCGCTGTCCTTGTAAAAATAGGTGCTGTTGACATCAAAGTTCGCCAGCGCCTCACGGACGAGATAGTAGCGCACAAAGGCGTCCACATCGATGTTTTCTTCAAAATCGCCGCTGAAAGAATCCTCCACCGTCCGTAAATAATTGTAAAGATAATCCAGCTGCTCGGCAGACACATACTTGGGGTACTTGACGCTGCAGAGGAAGGGCGTTTTCTGGAAGCTGTTGATATTTGTGGTAAAGGTGTTGGTGCGGATGGCGTAACGGGAAAAGAGGTCACTCTGCACCAGGTAGCCGCCCGTGATATCCGCAGGATTATTCGGAATGCTGAAGCCCTTTTTCTTGACCTTGCCGTCGATTTTTTCAAACGCATCGTATTCGTACAGGGGCAGATAATTCGCTTTTGCCGTGTTCTGCTCCAATGGGTTAATATCGATACCGTCCTCGCCGACGTGAATACTCTCTGTCAGAAGATAGAGGCCCAGATATTCGTTATTCACATACAAATCCACAAACTCCGAATCAATGGCGGAATCCACACCGAATTCCCTCGCGACGTCGTACGCAATTTTATTGCGAAGCTTGGAATTATCAAAGGCATTCGCCAGCAGGCAATACTCCGTATTGTCGCCCATATCAAAGAGATTGGTGGCGTCGCTAAACGAAATATTATAGGACTTTTTGTTAGCGAACCAGGAGACCTGACCCCTGCCCTTGAGCGATTTGAAATTGCCGGAATATTCCACCCTGCCGCCCGGCTCAATGATGGAGCAGGTACCCGTTTTGGTAACGGATTTGTCGTATTTGGTGTTGATATCCTCAATGGTGCCGTCCGTCAGATGCACCGACAGCGTCGCCACGTTTTGCGCCTGCATAATGACGAGTTTTTCATCAAACAATGTGCGCCCGAGCAGGCTTTTGAGCACCAGCGAATACTGCTTATCCGGCTGCAACGCGGTGCAGAGCTTGCCGGTATGATAATTCGTCCCGTCGATATAAAGAGCGTAGCCCCTGGCGCATTCAATGTGCATCGCACCGAAATCCGCAAACGAGGGCAAAAACGCATAATATGTTCCGTCGGTGTGATAGAGCGACACCCTCTCCGTTTCATTACCTTCGGCGGGGCAGACGAACTGAACGGTTTCGATGCATTTTTCATCCTCAAAATGAACGCAAACCTCCAGCACAAAAACACTGATGACGGCAACGAGAACGATAAAAACGGCACGCATCTTTTTCAAGCTCTCGCCCCCTCATCACAAAATAAAAATGCGCCCGTCGCGCCGCGCGCAATCGCGCACAGCCCGACTATATAATTAAGCATTATAACATAGCAAAAAACGGATTTCAACATCCGTCAATAAAAAAAGACTATCCTAG
>JAFWKC010000096.1 GCA_017514345.1 Eubacterium sp. | reverse complement strand
TCGGCAAGGTAAGCGTTAAGTCTGCCGCTTGTAAGAAGATTGGTGTATGTAACTTTGCAGTGATGCTTCAGATAATCCAAATGCCGCTGTCCCCAGATGCCTATCGGCTGTTCTTCTTCGGCGGGTACAGTTAAGCACGGTATTAAATAATCGCCTTGCCTTTCGTATTTGCCGCCCATTTCCTCAAAAATTGTCTTTGCCATTGTCTGTTACCTCCACATTCTTTTTTATTTTGAATGTCCGCAAAATCCGTCCTACATCTGCAGGTCTCCATGGTGCGTCAAGATGATGAATTGCTTTAAGTTTTGTTTGAACATTTGCACCTATACCGAGTTTGAATGTTGAGCCGATAAGGATTTTGATTTTAGCATTGTTTACGGCTTCATACAACTTTAGTTTTCTTGTCTCGGTTGTGTAGGAATGAATAAAGGCTATTTCATTTTCTATAACACCGAAGGACATTAATAGTTCTTTGACCTTATTATATACATCGAACTCATCGGTTTTGGGAGTAGAGTAATCGCAGAATATCAACTGCGAACACGTTTTATCTGATTTGTATACTTCATAAACCTGTTTTGCGCAGCGGTATACCTTTGAATAATCATCATACGCCTGTTCACATCTTACAAGGTTTAAATCAAGTGCAGCTTTTCTTCCGTCTGTACTTACTTTAAGCATATTATCAGTATGCTTGTCCACGGCTTTATCACGAATCAAATCGGCTCTTTCACTTAACGAAAGCATATATGCCGACAATGCGGGGTTTTTCTTTATAACTATATCATTGTAGCCGTTAAAATCGGGAAGGTCCCTTGGCTCAACCGCATGGAATATAGCAACCTGAGAAAACATTTTCGACAGCTCGGGCAGATTAAAGAATTTTACAAAACGTCGAACCATCCTGAATTTTGATGTATCAACATCAATTTCGCAAAGCTGTTCAGGCATTGCAAAGGTCTTTACCCAGTTGTCAAATCTGTCAAGTTCTCTTTTCTTCATTTCATCCGGTTGGAGATATAGCTGCATGGCATATGCATCCGAAATAGAATTACAAAGAGGCGTTCCTGTTGCAAGTACAGCCCCTCTGCCTCCGTTATTATCCTGAACGCATTTAATCTTTTTCTGCATATCAAGACATTTCAAAGAGCCCTTCGTGTTGATACCGTTCAAGTTTTTCAGAGCAGTTCTTATTGGTATATTTTTATAGTTGTGTGCCTCATCAAGAAAGAGAGTGTTAACCTCAAGCTCATCAAAAGTTATACCCTGATATTCATAGTTTACACTGTCTATCAAATCAAAGACAGTTTTTTTAATGTAGGTTTTCTCTCTTTCAAGAGCCGAAGAGCCCCATGTTTCCCAATTGCTCCGCATTTCACCGATTGCGTTTTCAATCACTCTTACTTTACGCGTCAGCTCCTGGTTAACATAATCAACCGAAAGCGGTATCATTTCAAAACAACTGTAAGCAATGATTATTCCATCGTAATCACCATCGCGCATCTGTTCAAGCGCCTTGGTTCGCATATTGAGTTTAAACGTTTTGGGTTCAATTGTTAAAACCTTTGCTTTTGGATACAGATCTGTAAAGATTTTCTCCCACTGACCAACAATATTGTTAGGAACAACAAACATATTCTTCCTTGAAACGCCCATTTCGCGGAGCTTCATTGCAGCGGCAATCATAATGTATGTTTTGCCTGCCCCAACATCAAAAGCAAGGAGTGTATTATTTGTTGTTATTATCTTTTGTACTGCATCCTTCTGGTAATCATAAAGCTCAAAATTGGGATTCATTTCTGGAAATACAAGTTTGCTTCCGTCATAAGACGTTTTTTCAAAGCCGTCGAAAAGTTTGTTATACGCTTCTTCAATTTCCCATATTCTGTCATCGCTTTTCCACACCCATTCATTAAATTCTTCAACAATTACTCTTTGCTTTTCAAGAGCCGCAACCGTTTCCTTTTGATTAAAAACAGTAGCGTCGTGGATTTTTATTTCACGAAGGTTCAAAGTTGATTCCAATATCTGAAGCGCATTGAAACGATTTGTACCAAAAGTGTTTGTCATGTTTGTATTGTATGAAGTAGAGTCAGCTTTCTTTTCGGAAACATTCCAGCTTCCTGTAATTGGCTCCCTTCTTGCATACGGCTTACGATATGTCCGTCTATATTCGTCTTCTCCATATAAGTACTGAATAAACTCATTAATAATGCCTTCCGAAATCCAGGGCGCACCGAGCGTTGGCGTAATGTCGGTATACTTGATATTATGCTCCGTGCGTTTAACAAGTTGCTTATCGTAATCAAAAGTTTTCTTTTCTCTAACAATCTGCGCTCTATGATAAAGTGCAATCCACTGGTCAAGTGTGTATTCAGTAAGATTTTCTTCCGAAAGGCTGTCAACAATTTCCGCTTCCGGAAGATTTGTTACTATAGGATTGTCCTGCTTGATTGTGTAATCTTCCGCTTCGTATGTAGAGTAATCCCTGTTAAAAAGCTCGTTTGCAATCTGCTTTCCAAGGGTATCGCTGTCAACTATTTCGGCAATTCTGTCGGATATATAGCCTTTGTCCTTTTGAGCAAATAGCGGCATACTGTTAATAATAAGCAAGTTTTTCAGTTCCAGTTTCCAAAGCACAGAAAGCTGTGACCTTCTTCTAACATCCTGATTCTTTCTTGCAGTTCTTATAACCTCAATATTATTGCTTTTTATACAAACGATACCCCAGTGAGAAGGCACCTTGTTTTCTGCGGATTTAATATGACTTTCACCAACAACAATATAGTTTTTATCAAAGAATCTGTCATAAGAATTTTGTTGCGATTCAAAGCGCTGATAATTATCCGAGTCGCTTTTTATCTCATATCCGGTAAGGCAATCTGTAACCGTCATAACATCACAAATTGATGAGCCAATACTTTTCTCCTGAAATATTCTAATTCGAGAGTTACTTGCTTTCAAATATTCAATTAGGATTTTCCTTATTTGCTTGTCCTTCAAATTCTCACCGCCTTAATCGGATTGTACAAAAGCGGGTGGGATTAAAATCACCCACCCGCTCAAGCTTACTCTTTTTCTGTGAATAATAGTCTTTCTTTATCAAACGTTGCTTCTATAGTTCCGCATTGTCCATAACGGTTTCTGGCAACTATTATTTCCACGTTGCTATCCGTTGCATCTTCTTCTCTGTGTAGAAATATTATTACATCGCAATCCTGTTCAATACTACCGAACACGCGCAAATCTTCCGGTAATTTGGGACGTGGAATATGCCCTTTTCCTCTTACAAACATCGCTCTTCTGGATAATTGAGATAGGCAAATTATAGGTATTTGAAGTTCTTTTGCAATAACTTTTAGTTGACGGGTTATTTCTGTTATTTCTTGACGTCTGTTTTCGAATTTTCCATCAATATAAATAAGCCCCAAATAATCAATAATTGCAACTTCTGCATTTTGAGCAATAAGCATCTCTTTTATTTCACAAGGGGTTATGCCACTTCTGTCTTCAATTACGATTGACACATTTTCTTTTCCTTGCTTTGCTAAACGGTCTTTTATCTGCTCTTTTATCATTCCAAGCGAACAGAAAAACACCTTCTTTTCGCTTTCGGCAATACTTGCAGCTGTCTGTATTGCAAAGCTTGTTTTTCCGTAATTGGGCTGTGATGCAATCAGATATAAAGCACCTTTTTTTAGTTCGCCGTCAAGTATTTCATCCAACTTTGTTATTCCTGTAATAGTAGCGTTGTTTTCCATTTTTATACCTCCGCTTAAATTACTTCAATATGATTTGCTATCATCTGAAGGCGTATGTATTCCGCTCCCGAGCAATCGGCAACAACTACTTTGTTGCCATATTTCCGTATCATTTCAAGCTTTTTCTTTGAGAGGAAAAACTTGCTCGGTGCGTTGTTGAAGGAAACATAGTTGGTAAGCCCGCTTGTAACTGCGGCGATTTTATCCGATGTAACGGTCAGATAACCGAGGTTCTTATCAAACCTGCTTCCGAAGAATCCATCGCAATAAGGATTAATTATTACATTTCCTAAGTGCTCACTGCAACTGTGTTTGGTAATCAATGACAAATAGTTTCCTTTATCATCTTTTGTTAAATACACCTCGTCAAATCCATACACTATTTTTTCTTCATAAATTCCTATTTTGCTTAATTGAGAATTACTAAAACCGTATTCAAGTAGTTTTTTATACAGTATTGTATATTTTATTTTGCTGTTGACATAATCGGAAAACACCTTGTATAAGCATTCCATAAGCTGATTCTGCTCAACAACTTTGGCTTGGTACATTGAAGACGATAAGGATTTTAACGAGTTTTTGTAGGATACCATTTCCATGTCATCGGGGTTAATCTGCAGAGCAAAGTTTATTCTGCCGTTAAGATTATCAATATATCCGATATAGTCAGGCTCGCCGTTTGGGAGCAGAAATCTCTCATCTTGAATATGTTCAAGATGAGATTTTACTGAATGCTCCGAGCAATAATGAATTTCCTGTCTTATCTGCTTACGATATTCTTTTGTAACCTGTTGCTTTTCGTTAAGAACTACGCCGAGAGCAGTTTGGCGCTGTCCCTGCTTTATAATCTTTGTTTTGCTTAAGTTCATCTGAAAGCCGAAATCCTCAAGCATAAACTTAACATAAGGCACAAAACGCTTTGTATCAAACTCATTATCAAAGCTACCGGAAAACAGCATATCATCGCTGTATCTTGTATACCTGATATTGTACTTTAAGCAAAGCTTTTCCATTTCATCGTCAAAATCTCTGAAAACCAAGTTTGAAAGCATTGGAGAAGTTGATGTGCCTTGCGGTAAGCTGCCTTTATAGCAGCAAAAATTTGCAAGCGTAATTGCCTGATACTTATCAAAGCCAAGATTGGTAAAAGCATCGTTTACCGAATCAAAAAATATATTGTAAAAGAAGTCTTTTACATCTATCTTTATCAGTATGGGCTGACCGATATGTTTGGCTGTTGCATCGCGAATTGATTTGCCTTTAACATACGCTGCCGCGCAAGGTGAAACAGGAGCATTTCTTAAAATGTATTCATATATACGCTTTTGGATATCGGCAAGTGCTTCGTTGGGCTTGCTGATAGTTCTCAGTTTTCCGTTTTTCTTTTTTATCGTGAATTCTTCGTAATCTTTTTCAATACCGTCAAGCATTACGTAAAGATAATTGGTTAAAGAATCATAATCCTTTTCGTTGCTGTCGGGATATAGAATTCTTGCAAGTTTATTCATGGATTGTTTATTGCTTGGCATAATATATTCAATAAACTCCTTTATATCTACTTTTACATTTTCAAAATCTTCAATCTGTAATTTCATAATATTAACAGCCGGCGGCACCTGAGTATAGTTTGCATTGCGAAGCAATGCTAATGTTCATCGCTTTGTTGGACTTTTATTTAACGAGCACGACTCGCACTCGCCTGAAACGAAAACACGTCATTTCAATCTTCTGCCGCCGACTGCCTCCTTCAAGAATAAAGTATCATATGCTGTGGCACAAAAACAGCCCACAAGGGGCTGCTTCAATATTTATTTACTGAGGGTAGGTATCAATATATACCATTTTCCAGTCATTGCATGTGTCGCAGAAAAAGCTATCTGCAACACTATCGCCCGTTGAGCTTGCAGTTTTCGGCCAGTCGCCCATATACCCGCACGCATCGCACTTGTAATAGTATTCAAAATCAGGCGAGCCGTCCTGCTTGTTGACAACACAGTTTTGAATAGCAACGTGGTTATACCTGGCTGTAGCTTGTGTTGTTTCTACTGTTGCCGCTGTGGTTTCCTCGGTTTCGTAATCGTTTTCATCATATTCCGATTTAGAACATCCCGAAAACACCAGCATTGCCGCTAAAACGATTAATAAAACGCAAAGCCATACCTTTGATTTTTTCATTATATCCCTCCTTCCATATGCATTAAGGATTAAAGCTACTAATCCTTAATAATAACCGTTTGATAAACACTGTTTAGTCGGTTTAATTCAAATTATTTATGTTCTTTTCCTTTCAAACACAGATTAACATTTCTAATGGGACAAAATAACTCCATATTAAATTGCCGTTCATATATAATAATCGAGAAAAATCCAAATTAAAGTCAAAAATCTTTATTAAAAAATAAAGCCCACGAATTTCTCCGTGGGCAATAAAGTTGTATTAGATTTTGTGTTCATTTATCCATTTCAGGATATCATCATTGTCTGCAGAGCCGTCCGCAACCGCCATTCCGAGCTTGTAAACCTCATCGTTTGTTGCATCAACCTTAATTCCGTTGAGTTCAAGGAAGGATATCATAATATACATTCCGATTCGCTTGTTGCCATCAACAAAGGCGTGATTTGAAATCAGGGAGTAGCCGAGCTTTGCCGCTTTTTCTTCTTTTGTAGGATACAGCTCAACGCCGTCAAAGGTGGAATAGATTGTTTCAATCGCCGATTCAAGCAACGCTTCATCACGCACGCCGATATCTCCGCCGGTTGCCTCCGCCATTACCTGATGTAAAAGCAGTATTTTCTCTTTACTGAATTTAATCATTTTGCCAGCTCCTTAAACGCAGGAAGGTATCTTTGAAGAACACGTTTTGCAACGATGTCAATTTTCTCATCATCCGTTAAATCAAGAATGAAATCCTCGTTTTCCATATCAACAACAAGATATTTCGGTTTATTGTTTTTCAGAACAACTGCTTCGCCGTTTCTGTCAACAGACCTTGCAACAGCAGAGAAGTTCTGATTTGCCTGCGTCATAGAAAACATAGTGTTGGTGTCAATTAACATTTTATCATCTCCATTATAAAAAGTAGGACAAATATATCCTACTTTTATTATATACATATTATTTGATTTGTCAACTATAATTTGAATTCCTTGTAATCATCAAGTCGTAAGAGAATCGACTCGTTGCCGTAGGCGGCGCCGCAGTCAATATCCGTCCAGGTCCGCGTTTTTATGATTTTACCTTTGTATTCATCGCCGTAGTTCATAGTCGGAGTGTGACCGAATACTGTATGAATATCGTCAAAGTATTCGTCCGTGAGCTCGGGCCACGCCCAGATAAACTCGTCTGCTGAATAGTCGGAAAGCTTTCTGTCTTTGCTGAAATTGTCAAAGCCGGAATGAACAAGAATAAAATCCCTACCGCCTGCGGTAACGGCTTCGTAAAGCGGACAGTCACGCAGATAATCGAGAATATCCTGCTGCTTTTCTCTCGGCAGAGTGCGGAGCGCTTTGAGCGTTACGTCGCCGCCGTTAAGCATATAGTTATTCAGCAACTCAATCTTTTCGCTATTCATCGCCGCAACGCTGTCCTCGGTAATCTCGTCAAAAACAAAATCGCAGGAAAGGAGCATTGCCTCGTGATTGCCGAGAATGAGCTGAACGTTATACTGCTCCAGCAGCCAGAGCAGAATGCTCGCGCCGCCGTCGCCGTTTCTATCTACAACATCACCGAGGATATACAGAAAATCATCCTCGCCGAAGTTCGCCCTCTTGAGCAGCATTTTCAGTTTTTCAATAGGGTAACCGTGCAGGTCTGATATTACATAGGTCATATTAAATCAAGCCGCGATTTTTTAGTTCTGTTGATAATGCTAACATATCATCATAATACTTTTTAAAAGTCTTATGATTTCCACGAATTTGCGGATGTCTGAAAGAAACGACGGGAATGGTTTTGCCTGATTCAAGTAACGCTAAATACCAATTATAACTATACTTGAAACTATAACTCTTTATTGGTGTTTGCCATTCGGACTTTTTGTCAAAAACATAGTTGTACAGTATATCGGCATTTTTACCGTTACCCCGTCCACAGCATATGATAATATCAGGCTGATAAAGCTCAATTTGGCATTTTATGAATTCTGAATCTCTTTCTCCGTACTGACGTATTTCCTCGTCATTAGATTGTGCGCCTCCGCCAACCTTTTTAATGTTTATTGCTGTTATGGTTTTTAAACAAGCGGTCTTGTCGGAACTGCTAACATTTTCCGGATAATTTCCTCCATAACGAATCGCTTGTGTCCAACGGGTAATATTGTTCCATGTTTTCCAGTAAGTTGGACTCGTTTCAGATAAGAGAAACTCGCATAAGTCTAAATCTGCATTTTCCCAATCCGCTTCTTTCAAAACATAAAGGATCTTTATTTGCTGTTCGTTCCATACTTCTTCACAAAAAAGACCGTCATTAATAAAATATGGATAATTTCTTTCTTCTTTCCAACGCTTAAATAGTTCTTTTTCCTTATTCTTAATACTCATAGTTTTTCACCTCATTTTCGATGATACAACATTTTGCCATTTCTGTAAAGCGTATTAATAACTTTAATAACCGTTTCAGATTTGAGAGTTAGTCAAAAGTATAAAAATTGTGCCTCCTGCGGCGGCGGTTCAGCGAGCCGCAGGTCGGGGTGCCATGGCTTCCCGTAAAGACTTCCGGCACAGGAGCCTGCCTGATTTGGCTCAGGCGAGCTGTTCGGTCTCGTAGTCCGACACGGTCACCTCTTGTTTAACGAGGCATAGTGCAACGCCTCAGGTAAATTAAAGCTTCGCAATAATTCAAGAAACGGGACCTCTCCCGAATCCAAGAATACAATATCAGAAAAGATGCACCTAAAGCGGCGCATCGTCATTTTTTGTATGTACTCTCTGATTTTTAAATGCCTGATTGGTTAATTCATAGCATAGCATGTTCGGGCAATAGATTGGGTTTTCAAATATCGGGGCTAAGTCCAAGTTCAAGTATTCCATAATTGCCATTGCGATTCCTGCGCTGCGGGATACACCGACCTCGCAGTGTACCCAAATGGTGTCAACCTTATCCTTCCATTTGTTGACAAAGTGAGCGATTTTCAGGGCGTCATCGGGAGACATTGAGCTGTAACCGTCAAAGATATCCTTTGTTTCCTCACTTATATCGTAAAACGAAAGATACAGTATTTCCTTAATTGAACTGTTACCATCGTTAAACTGCGCTTTTTCAGCCCACGGGTCCCTGATTGAAATAATTACCTTGTCTTTTTCAAAATCGGTATAGCTCAGCTTAACCGCTTTCGTTCTGCTTAATATTTTGATATTCATATTCATCACCTGAATATATAATATCAGAAAAGATGCGCCGTTTCCGACGCATCTCTCTATTTTTGGTCTTTTCTTTTTTTTGCTGTTGCTATCCATGCGTCATATTCCCAGTCTAATGGGCTTTTTTCAGGATTATCCTTTCTAATGAAATCTTTTAAAGAGTTTTGAAAAGCATAATATGTTTCATCGTTCCAAGAACTCCACCTAGTAATCTTTTCTGAATTATATTTTCCGTACTTTGTTTTACAAGCAGAATCTTTTATTGGGAATTTAATTATCTTACTATCTCTTTTATCATTTTCGCTTTCCAGAACCCAAGCAGCTTCTAGTATATAGTCGTCTACGGGAATATGAAAAGCACTATAATGAGGAAGAAATCTTTCTTTAAAGAATGATACAAATTTATTATCGGGGTTAAACTCATTTATTACTGAATAAATAATATGCATATTCTTTATTGTCATATTGACAAGTTTTTGTGCGTTTCCAAAGCTGAATCCTTTGTCATTGTCTTCTAAATCAGAACACAAGTCAGAGTGCCACTTTTTAAAATCGTCAATTTGGTCTTCTAATGCCTTAACAACTTTGTTCTTTCTATCTTCACCATTGTCATTTTTATCTTTTTTTGTATTGAACGCTCCCATTAGAGTTGCATCATTGTAAGCTATATCAATAGCTTTTTTAATAGCTTCAGTTTTGTCTACATTAAAATCCAAGCCAAAATATGTAAACAATAAAAAGCGTGATGCATTACGAAATTCATTATTTTGCATAATCTCACCTCTGTGTTTATTATACCACACTTAAAACCCTATCGCAACCTTGGGGGATTTGTAGGTCGCGGCGGCATTGATATCAAAATCGGAAGCAGAAAGAATTGAGATAACCTTTTCGTCAACCTTTTCTCCTTTGAATTCATTCACAATGCGTGCGGACTGTTTTATGATTGCCTGTTCAAGAACGTTTCGCACAAATCTGCCGTTGCCGAATTCTGCATTATGAGATGCAACTTCAAATATATTTCTACACTTGTCTTCAGCATCTTCTTCAAGAGTATAACCTTTATCCTTAATCATGAGTTTAAGTATATCACAAAGTTCTTCGCCGTTATAATCGGGGAAGTCAATGTGAAAGGCAATACGACTACGGAGACCTTCGTTCTTTTCAAGGAATTTCTTCATCTTATCGGGATAACCGGCGAAGATAACGATAACATCATCTCGATAGTTCTCCATCATCTGAACGATAGTATTAATGGCTTCGTCTCCATAGTATCCGCCTTTTTCAACAAGCGAATACGCCTCGTCGATAAAGAGAATTCCACCTTTTGCTCTGCGAAACTGTTCTTCAACCAGTTTGGCTGTCCAGCCAACATACTTGCCTACTAGATCCTGACGGCCGCACTCAATAAACTTGTTGCTTTCAAGTACATGCTCATCATAGAGGATTGAAGCGAGAAGTCTAGCAACCGTAGTCTTAGCGCTTCCGGGGTTACCGGTAAAAATCATATGCTTTGCCGTACCAGTAACATCAAGGCCCATATTTCTGCGGAGTTTGTTAATCTTCTGAGCAGAGATAATCTGATCTATGATTGACTTGATTTCTGTTAACCCCACCATGCTTTGGAGTTTGTCATAGCTGCTTGAAAGTGACTTCGGCGCATCGACATCTATGGTTTTCGCTTCCTTGTACGCTTTATAAATACTGTTCTTAATGCTGTTTTTCTTAATGTCTTTGTAAACGGCAACAATATCGCTTACTGTATAATCTTTCTGTTCTGGTAATACAAAATCAGCCTTTGCATAGGGAACTTTGTTTTCCTTTAAAAGTGAAGTAAGGTAGTCCTTTCCTGCCTTTTTATCACCTTTACCTTCATACATTTCAATGAAATTCATTTCATCTTTATGTATAAGCTGCTGAACAACCTGCTTGCAAACTTTGCTTCCGAGATCCACCAATACGAACATAGTTTGCGTAGCATATTCGTTAACTGTTTCACGTATTGTTTCGCATTCCTTTTCGAGACCTCTTGCATATCCATCACTGTCGCTATTCTTATCATCACACTCAATAGCAACAATAGATGCATATGAATTACTGCAGAGATCGTTTAAATCACAATCAAACGAATCATAGTCTGTGTCGGTAACATAAGTTACTCTTGTGCTAAGCAGTCTCTGATTTGAATAGAGTGCTTTCGTCAAGAGATTGACGATTCTTTTTGCAGTTTCTCTTGATACAGCGTTAATCTTATAATGCACAGGATTACCGTAAAACTTATGCTTGTTCAGTGGCGAATATATTCTCTCAAGTTCCTCATAGAGGGAATCGTCAGCTAGAATGCTGTGAGCTTCGTCAATTGCTTCTGAATAGGTCAAATGTGCATGTGGTAAAACATGTTCTTCAAATTGTACGTCTTTATCATGGGCATAAACTGCATTACAGTAATCAGCTGCGTTTCTTTTTGCGCCTCTGCCATACCCGCTTCTCATTCCTTTGTATACAAGACCAATTGCCTTTTCAACAGTTATTTCTTCAGGTGTACCAACAAAACTTACACTCTTAATTAACTCGTGACTTGAAACAAGATCATTGAGAATATATTTTTTTACAGATGAAAGGGTATTGTCTTTCATTGAAAACGCTAACAGCGCACTAAAAACCTGATCCTTATTTTCATATATATACAGTTTCATAGCGTGTTCGCCATATTCGTAGTCATTGTTGATGTCTTCCCAGAGTCTTTTGAGGCGCTTTTCATCTTTTTCTTCTTCAAGCGTATATTTACATTTAATTTTATAGTAAATCATATCGTACCTCCTGATGATAAAATCTCTCCGTTTACAAGGTCATTATAAACAGAGAGATGTACTTTTTTTGCCGCATAGTTATTTGTCCAAATAGCATTTATAATGTTCGCTATAATCATATTTGATAACAGGTTCAGATGTTATGCCAAATGCGCTTTTGATTTCACTAATATACTTGTCCTCAATATACGGATTCATATATATAATGGCAACACCTCTTGCATTATAATCCACTCTTCCTCTGGGGTAATAATCATAAGGCTTATTACAAGGGTTGACACACTCCCAAAGCAGTATATGGTTGTATGTATTGCCTGATTTGGCGATGCCTTCGGTTGCCGTTTCATCAAACGGGAAAGCCAAAAGTTTGTTATCAACTATCCAAAACACCCCTCGTTTATTCATTGCGCTTTCCTTCACTTTCAACATCACCTTTAAAAGTAAAAGCTTCAGTTTTGTTTTTTATAATACTTCTTATGAGGTTTTCGTGATAAGCGGTACTTTCACCACAATATTTATTGAGGAAGAAAGCATCCCAAAGCGTTCTGCCGTTTTCCTCATTTTTGCGGATGTATTCCTGCACTTCAAGCATCAGCTTATCCTTGTCTTTTAGTTCACCTGTGAATTTTGAAAGTCGATAAAGGGTGGACAGCATCGGAAATCCGTATCCCCAACCATGACCGTGTTTTAACGCTCCCGTTTCCCACAATCCGTTTTCAAGACGATAGAGTATCTGCACGCCGCAGCAATCCATATTTTCAACCTCGAGCAGAATCGCTTGCTTAGGAGGAGCAAACGGAACACTGTTAAGAGTTACTATATCACCGACCTTAAACGGAATAGGAAGATTAAGGCTCATACTGTTAACATATCCCTCAAATCCGTGAGCGGCGCCTTCTCTTTCAAAATATACAATCTCATCATTAACAAGATAATAGGTATAGGTGTTTTCCATTGTTTCGTCGCCCTTTGGAACCCACTTTTCAAGAATTGTCCAACAAAGAGTAGTTTCGTCCCACTCTTCATCCTTAATCAATTCTTTCAGATATTTCTTAGCTGCTTCAAAGGTTGTAAACGGCTCGCTGAATTCCCGTTTTTCATCAAGGATATCGTCATCGTACCAACACTCATGCAGAGCAAAGATTTCATCGTCTTTCAGTTTAAGTTCTGCTATTGCCTTTTCGGTTTCATCATAAAACTGTCTTGCGCTGAAATAATAATCGTCATCCGCGTCATCAATCAGCTTATATGGCTTCATCTTTTCTTCAAGCTTCAAAAGAGAACCCGCAACCATGCAGGTGAGTTTATAATCGCTTAATTCCTGTGTTTTCAGGTATTCCTTCATTTCATTGGAAAAACCGCATTCATCTATAATTCTATTCTTCGTGTCCATTTTGTTTCTCCTTTTTGTAAACATATTTTCTTAAACCAGTTGCGGCGGTAATATCGTCGGAATCTTCATCAAAACTCAGTCTTAAGCCAATGGCTTCTTTTTCAAAGCCTGCTTTCTTTAAAATATGGATTGATGCTTCATTTTTCGAAAGCGTTTCTCCAACAATTTCATTATGCTTTGTTCCGGTCATATCACCATTCAGATATGATTTAACAAATAGTTTAAGTGCTTCAGTGCAATAATTATTGTTTCTGTATTCTTTAAAGGTATAGAATTCAATGCTGTTGTTTTCTTCAAGAATTCCTATGTATCCTACCATTTCGTTTGCAGCATTATCAATTATTGAATAGTATATTACTTCCGGCGTTGGATCCTGAATATAATCAATCAATCCGGGAGTAGGTTCATAACCGTACTGAACATAAATATCATCAGCATCTATTACATGATTTACATAGTTATTCCAATCCTCCTTGTTGATTTCTCGAAGAGTTATTCTTTCAGTTTTCATTTCCTTCAGTTCCATAACAAAACCTCCCGTTTCGTTCTACTAATACAATACCATTATTGATGTACCGTTTTCATACCACGTAAAGATGGAAGCAAAAGACGGCTTATTACTATAACCGTCTGAGCTTTCTAAATCCATCGGTAAATAAAAAGTATTTACGAAAAGCTCAAAAAATGATAGTTTTTTCTGCTCTTGACCTGATAATTATTGCAATTATCTGCTCAGTTTTGTTTATTCGTATCTTTCATCATTCAATCGTTTCTGTTTTATGATTTCCAATTTTTACTGCTCAAGACGACAATCTTATATATAAAGGAATAGGCGAGGATTTTCATCCTCGCCCTTGCTTATGTATGTGATTTTGTTGTAAATCCTTCGCCGCCTAATCGTATTTGAAATTACCGGTCCATTTTCCGCAGGAACACGACCACGCTTCATATCCGCATGGACATTTTTTGTAGTATTCCTCGCGGGTAATTTCTCCACACTCTTCCTTGTCAGCCCAACACTTCATAACCTTGTTGACATGTTTTTTTAGTGCTTTTCTGGATTTGAACCATTTGCCCATATTACCTTTTGGAACATTGTGCTTGTGTTTATGCTTTTTCACTTTGTGGGCTTTTGTATTTACGTTTGCCGCTATTGTAACAGGCATTTTTGCTGATGCAGGTATCACTCCTGAATTTACACTTGCCGAAAACAAAACGATTAAAGCCATGATGATTGATAAACACTTTTTCACATCAAACACCACCTTTCGAGCAGATGATTTCGTTGTCAACAACCTCTCTTGCTTGATTGGCAATGCTATTCATAGCCCGTACCCAATCCATCATATTGTCTGCTTTAAGTTGCTCCGTAATACCTTGTTGCTCTTTGAGCTGATTCACAAGGCGGTCAAACATCTCGCTTGCTCTGACATCAACGTCATGCAAATATGAGTTGAGATTACAACTCGTCAAAAGGGAGTTATAAAGCACCTTATGATGTTGCTTAATATAATCACGGTGTCTTTGTCCCCAATGACCAATCTTATAGTTTGTTTCCGTTGAAACAAGATTAGGTAAATACACATCACCTACAAGTGTATAGCTAATACCTGTTTTTTCATCAGTAATATACTTTTTCATAAAATAATCCTCCGTATGATTAATTGATATTCGTTTTCTTTACCTACAATCAAACATCGGCTGATTAAAAAACTGAAGGCATCCACCCTCCTTATGGAGTGGACGCCTTCAGGGGATTTTTAATTGTTTTAGTGACAAAGGACACAGTCAAAACCTATCCTTCGTTACCGCACCTCGCCTAAGCAAATCCTTTTTTGTTTATTGGGCAAATATTGTCCGCACCTGTTATTTCTTTACTTTTATTGTAACAGTAACTGTTTTGCTACCTGCTTTGTAATAGGTATTACCTGCAGCTTTAACCTTTACCTTTACCTTATAAGTGCCTTTTTTCAGACCCTTCTTTACGGTAATTTTACCTGAGGTTTTGTTAATGGTAATCTTTTTATTGCCCTTTACCTTTTTATATGTTACAGTACCCTTTGCGTTGCTTACTGCAATCGCTTTCTTTCGCGCAATAGTTTGCTTGTTTTTCTTAAGCTTGGAATACTTAAGCTTAACCGTTTTTCCTTTTGCCGTCAGGGGGTTATTCTTGACGATTAACTCATTTACTGTTAACGTGTACTTGCTACTGCTTTTTAGATTATAAGAGTTTGCAGAAACAACCTTAACATAATAAGTGCCTGCGGAAAGATATTTTACAATGTTGTTTGATGTAGTATTACCTTTGATGTCAAGGCTTGCAATTTCTTTGTATAATCCGTCATACAGATACACTTTCCAATATGCTTCTGAGTTGTTCAAATTAGAAGTTTTAAAATTAACGATATAACTATTTGCCTTTGATACAGTAAATTTGAAAAAGTCCTTTTCTTTATTTCCGCTCGCGTGAGTTGTACCGTAATAAGGTGTATTTAAATTAATACTTGTTGCAGAAGCAAAATCCTCATTAAGCTCCTTTTCCCATACATCAGAAACCTGAGCTGCTAATCTGAGTGTATAAACGTCAGTTGACATTACAGAATATGCACCTGCTGAATGTATCCTTAAATAATATCTACCAGCAGGCAAGCCGACAGTAGGCAATTCGTTTTGGCTTTTGTTGCCTTGTACGTCATATGCCATTATTTCCTTGTATTCGCTGTTATAGAGATAAATATACCAGTATGTTTTTGAATTTGCCTGTAACGGAACGTTGAAGTTTATAGTTACTGCTTCTGCAGAAGGAAGTGAAAAGGTATAATAATCCTTTTCATAGTTGCCTGCATCATCAGTTGATCCGTAATAATCACTATTAAGTGCTATTTCAGTTGCCGTTGAAAAGTTTTCATTTAATTCCTTTTCCCAATAATTAGTTTTTTCATAATTAACAGATAAATTATATGTATCGGTTGATTTTACAGAATAAGCCTCTGCACTTTGTACAATGACATAATATGTGCCTGCAGCAACGCCTGTGCTTACAGCATCTGTAGAAGCCTTGTTTCCGTATACAGCTAATTCTGTTATTTTTTCATATTCGCCGTTGTATAAAAGAACTCTCCAATAGCTCTTTGCATCTGCTTGTAGCGGAGTTTTCATGTTTATTATAAAAACACCGTTGTCCTTGATAGTTACACGGTATATATCTTGTTCATAGTTACTACCGTTTGTAATGTTTCCCGATATAGGTGTGTTAACATTAATATTTACTGCTTTTGAAAAATCTGTTGCTGCATATGCCGAAAAGCCTATGCTCATAATTGAAGTTATAGCTAAAACGGCAGATACTAAAACACTGATAATCTTTTTCATAATGACATCCTTTCATTAGAATTCTTTTACTGTTTTTACAATATTTTCTGCGCTGAGGCCGAACTGCTTTAACAGGTCCTTTGCGGGGCCTGAATGTCCGAACTCGTCGTTAACGCCGATGCGCTTAACGGGGGTCGGGCATTTTTCGCTGAGCGCTGAGCATACAGCCTCGCCGAGACCGCCGATAACGTTATGCTCCTCAACGGTGATAACCTTACCCGTCTTCTTTGCCGACTTGATAATCAGCTCCTCATCGAGCGGCTTAATAGTCGCGATATTGATTACCTCGGCGCTGATGCCGTCAGCCCTGAGCTGCTCTGCGGCGCTGATTGCTTCGGCAACCATAAGACCGTTTGCAACAATAGTAACGTCCGTACCCTCGCATACAACCTCGCCCTTGCCGATTTCAAATTTATAATTATCATCGTGGAATACGGGCACTGCAAGTCTGCCGAAACGAAGATAAACGGGACCGTCGTGATAATATGCAGCCTTAACCGCCTGTCTTGCTTCAACATCGTCGGCAGGACAGATAACCACCATACCAGGGATTGAACGCATAAGCGCAAAGTCCTCGCAGCACTGATGGCTTGCGCCGTCCTCGCCTACGCTGATTCCTGCGTGAGTTGCGCCGATTTTTACATTAAGATGAGGATAGCCGATTGAATTTCTCACCTGCTCAAAGGCTCTGCCCGCGGCAAACATTGCAAAGCTCGACGCAAACGGAACGAAGCCCATTGTCGAAAAGCCTGCGGCGATACACATCATATCAGCCTCGGCAATACCGCAGTTGATGTGGCGTTCGGGATACGCCTTTTTAAAAATGCCTGTTTTCGTAGCGGCTGAAAGGTCAGCGTCAAACACAACAAGCTTGTCAGCGCCCTCGCTGTACAGCTCCTTTAGCGCGTTACCGTAGCTGTCACGCGTTGCAATATTCTTTACTTCTGCCATACCTTACGCCTCCAGTTCCTTTAATTTAGCATTGAGCTCGCTCATCGCGATTTCATATTCCTCGTCGTTGGGCGCCTTGCCGTGCCAATCAACGGCGTTCTCCATATACGACACGCCGAGTCCCTTAACCGTTTTCATAACAATACCAAACGGCTTGTCCTTGTTTTCGTCAAACGCGGCAAAGGCTTTTTCGAGCTCGTCAAAATCGTTTCCATTAATCACAACGACCTCGAAGCCGAAGGCTCTGAGCTTGTCGTCAATAGGCTCGGCGCTCATAACGTCAGCGCACGCGCCGTCAATCTGGAGTCCGTTTGAATCTATGATAACGCAGAGATTGTCAAGCTTGTACTGCGACGCAAACATCATAGCTTCCCAAACCTGACCCTCCTCAATCTCGCCGTCGCCGAGCAAGGTGTATACGTTAATATCCTTGTTCATAAACTTCGCCGCCTTAGCCATACCTGCCGCAACGCTGATACCCTGGCCAAGCGAGCCCGTGCTCATATCAACTCCTGGAACGGTGTTCATATTCGGGTGACCCTGAAGGTAAGAGCCGATATGACGAAGCGTTTTCAAATCTTCTACTGGGAAAAAGCCCTTGTAGGCAAGCGCGCTGTAAAGACCTGGCGCACAGTGTCCCTTAGAAAGCACGAAACGGTCGCGGCCGTCCCACTTTGGCTCGTCCGCCCTGTAGCGCATCTGGGCGCCGTAAAGATACGCAAACGCGTCTGCGGCAGAAAGCGAACCGCCTGGATGTCCCGCCTTTGCGGCGTGAGTGCTTTCGATAATTCCAAGTCGAATCTGAGCAGCAAATCGCTGAAGCTCTCGTTTTTTGTTATTGTCCATAGGAAACACTCCTTAAATTTTGTCACTCCTATTGTAACAAAAAAAATAAAAAACTGCAATAATATTAAGTTTATATTGAAATACTTTTTCAAATATGGTAAAATAGACCATATTTTAATAAACAGGAGATGTTATTTTATGAAAATTGCTAATGAATATGCTCCGAGCTTTGACACAAAGAGCAATACCGATTTTTCTGTAGAGCAGATTACAGATATCTGTAACAACATCGGTCCGCGTAAGCCAGGCTCACCAGAGGAGCTTAAAGCGCAGAAGTTTATGCAGCAGACGCTTGATAAAATCAGCGACAAGACTGAGATTGAAGATTTTACGCTTCACCGTCAGGGCTTTATGGGCTTCATTCCGTTTACGGTATGTATGGGCGTTGCATCAGTTTTTGTTAACTGGTTCGGCAAGCCGCTTATCGCGTTTATTATGTGCATACTCGCATTTGTTCCGCTTATTCTTGAATTCCTTATGTACAAGGAATTTGATGATTTTCTTTTCCCGAAGCAGACATCTCATAACCTTATTGCCACAAGAGCTCCGCTTGGCGAAACTAAGCAGAGAATTCTTCTTGTAGGTCACAGCGACAGCCAGTTTGAATGGCCGATTAACCTGCTTCTCGGCGGACTTAAGGCAAAGCTTCTTGTTGAGGTTCCCGCTGTTGTAGGTCTTGTTATCCAGACAATTTTTGCGCTCGTTTGCGCTATTGTAGGCAAGGGCGGCGCAGCAGGCGACATCACAAGCGCAACTTGGTTCTTCAAGCTGTTCTTCATCGTAAGTATTATCTTTATCCCGTTTGAGATTTCGTTCATTTTCTTCCAGAGCTGGACAAAATCTGTTCCAGGAGCTTCCGACAACCTTTCGGGCTGCTACGTTGGTATCGGCACGCTCAAGGCTATGCGCGAAGCAGGCGTTGACCTCAATCAGACTGAAATCAGAGTTATTTGCTCAGGCTCAGAGGAGGCTGGTCTTCGCGGTGCAAAGGCTTACGCAAAAGCACACGAAAAAGAGCTTAAGGATATCCCGACAGTTGCAATCGGTCTTGACACCTTCAGAGATCTTGAATACATCGCAGTTTATGACCGTGACCTTTCGGGTACGCTTCAGCACGACTGGGGTGCAAAATATCTTGTAAAGAACGCTGCTGCAAACTGCGGCTACGACCTCAAGTTTGAGTCAATTTATATCGGTGCCTGCGACGCCGCTGCATTTGAGCAGAGAGGCATTCCGTCAACAGGCTTCGCCGCTATGGACCCCGCTCCTGCAGATTACTATCATACGCGCAAGGACAATCCTGAAAATCTTCGTCCAGAAGCAATCGAGGCTGCAATCGAAATTATGATTGAAACCGTATGTATGTACGACAAGGAAGGTCTTCCGAAGAAAGACTAATTCAGCACAAATTAAAGGGCTTGCGAGGCAAGCCCTTTTGTTATTTTGTTATCTTGAACAGCCTTGCGCCGTGGGGCGCTACCGTTACTGTCAGCGTGTTTCTGACCTGTCCGATTTCCGCTTTCTGCCATACGTCATATACGTTATATGACGTATCGGGCATAAGGATTTCGGTGAGGTCAAATTTTATTTTACGCTCCTTTGCGTCCGTGTTGAATATTGCGGCGTATTTACAGCCCTTTCCGTTTGACGCCCATATGATAGTGCCTTTTCCGTTTTTCTCGTCGCGTAAAATCTGCTTTGCGCCGTAGGAATTCTGGTTCATATTCATATACTCGGCATTTGTGAGCAACGACAGCGTGAAGGCATCGTTTTCGGGAAGATTTCCGCCAATCATCAGCGGACTTCTGAAAATTCCCCAAAGCGTCATAAGCGTGTAGTGCTCGGGCTCGGTGAACTGGCTCATTCTGTTATTTTTTCCGTAGTAGGTGCTGTTCTTCGCTATTCTGCCTATCGGCAGCATATCGCAGTCGGGGAAGTTGCCCTCGGCTGTTACGCCCTCCCACTCCTTGCACTTGTCGAACATATCATACAGCTTGTCCCACACGTCCCAGAAGTCGCCCGTAAGGCGCCACATATTAGCGTTTTTGCAAAGATGCTCAGCCTTGTCGCGAAGCGCAGGTCCAGGCGACAGCGACAGTACAATTTCCCTGCCGCAGCCGTCAATCGCTTTGCGAAGCATCTCTATTTCATAATCGGCTGAATACGGGTTGTCCCATTTTCTGTATTCCGTAACGCATATATCGTCGCACTTGATGAAATCAACGCCCCATTCGGCGTACATATTTATGATTGAATTGTAATACTGCTGTGCCGCCTCGCAGTTGTAAACGCCGTACATATCGGTGTTCCAGGAGCAGACGGAAAAATGATGCGCGATATCGCGGCAGGTTGAGCTGCTGCCGAGAATTTTGCAGTTTTGCGCCACAGCCTGACGCGGAACGCCGCGCATAATATGAATACCGAACTTCAGCCCGAGGGAATGAACGTAATCGGCAATTTCCGAAAAGCCCTTTCCGTCCTTCGCGCTTGGAAAACGGTTTACGGCAGGCAGCAGCCGTCCGTATTCATCCATACAAAGCTCAGTAAAATTATGATAGTCGTTGTTGTCGGCGTGGGGCTCATACCACTGAATGTCGCAAACGACGTATTCCCAGCCGTATTCCTTAAGGTTTTTCGCCATATAATCGGCGTTTTCCCTGAGCTGTTTTTCATTAACAGCCGCGCCGAAGCAGTCCCAGCTGTTCCAGCCGAGAGGCGGCTTTTTCGCCCACTTTTTAAACTGTTTCATACGAATATCCTCCGCATAGCTTTGATGAGGATATTTTAACATATATACGATTTTTTGTCTATAGTTTTATGACGCGGCAGGCTCAGCTTCGCCGCTTTTTTCTTTTGCGCTTTCGAGCATCATCGAAAGCTTATACGACGCCGCAACGCACGGCAGAGGATTGTAAATCGGGAGCGTGTCATTAACGCTGATAACCGTATCAAAAGCCGTGATGTCCTCCTCGATGCTTTCGGTTGTAAACAGCACGACGCGCGCGCCGAGAGTTTTTATTCTGCTCAGCATAACGTCGCACGCGGGCGCCCTGTCGCGGTTAGTCGCAAACGCAAGCACCGTTGTGCCGCAAAGGCTGTTTTCACCGTATAATGCAAGCTCACCGAGAGTGAGTGCAAAACAGCTTTTACCCGTTATTCTACGCATTTTATCCGCCGCTTCGCGTGCTGCCGAAAAGTCCGCGCCGATGCCGCAGGCGTATACCGTATCCGCCGCGCTTATCAGGTTAACGGCATTAACGTACGCAGTGTTATCCTTGACGGCTGAAGCGATTTTTCCCGAAATAATCTCTGCCATTTTGATTGCGACGTTGAGGTACAAATCTGTAACAACGTCGTCCTTGACGCCGATATAAAGCGACAGCAGCGCAAGGCAAAGACTCTCGCCAATAAAGGTGCGGAGTGACACGCCATACGACAGGTCGCAGCCCGTAAAGAGCAGCTTGTCCGACAGAAGCGCAAGCGACGAGGTGTCAGAGCCCGTAACGGCAAGCGTTTTCGCGCCGACTGACTCTGCACGGCTGACGCAAGCAAGCGTATCAGGCGCGTCGCCTCTGTGAGATACGGCAATAACGAGCGTGTTTTTGTCGATTACGCCTTTTGCGTATCTGAATTCACCCGCTGGATAGGCAAAGGACGGAATGTCCGTCATCATTTCGAGCATATGTCGGCAATAAAGCGCGCTGTTATACGAGCTTCCCTCACCGACGAGGATTATGCGCGAAAGGCGCTCAACGCTTCGCTTTGAGAGCTTAACGCTGTCAAAATTCAGCTTTGAATTTTTTGCAAAGCGCTGATAAACCTCCTTTGCCGCAACGCTGCAGCAGTATATTTCGTCGCTCAGGCTATAATCGTTTTCATAATAAACTCTGTCGGGCATAGGAATAAAGCTCTTCTTTGCCTTTTTGCCCTTTTCGTCGAAGAACTGCGCCTTTTCGGTTTTCAGCTTTACAAGCTCGCTCTTTTTCAGCACGGCGTATTTGTCGCACGTGGAAAACAGCGGCGCAAGCTCGCTCGACAGAAACAGACCTTCCTCGCCCGTACCGACAAACAGCTGACTGCTTCCAGCGCAGGCGTACACGGCGCATTCATCAGAGGCGATAAAAGCGAAGCCAGGCGAGCCGAGAAGCGCCGCTTTTATTTTCTGCGTAAGCTCAATTCTGTCGCGTGAATTAGTAATGCAAAGGCACGCAAGGAGCAAATCCTCGTCGGTGTTAATCGAAAACGGCTCCTTGCTCCAGCGCCTGAGAAAGTTAAAGTTCTGTATGCTGTCGTCGCACACCGCCGCATACATATTATTGGACGACGGGGCGGCGCTGATTTCACTGCGGCACCTCGTCTGCCTTGACGTCTGGGCAAGACCGCAGCTTCCGTCGGCAACCTTCTTTGCGGCTTTTCTCAGCTCTTCAATTCCCCCTTCCGCTCTCGCCGTGCTGAAGCCGTCCTTAACCTTAACTGCAACGCCGTTTACCTCGCCGCCGCGATGCTGAAGCATAGCAAGCCCGTCAAGAAGCAGTTTTGAAGGCTCGTCCCTGCCGATATATGCAAAAATTCCACTCATTACGTTCACCTAATTCCTTTCAAGTTTTGCACAGATAATACTCATATCGTCAAGCTTCTTTCCATCACGTTCGTTAAGGGCGCGTGTTAATACCGCGTCCGCAGTTTCCTGTACGCCAAGACCGTCAAGCGACAGCAGCGTTTTTTCTATCCACTCTGAGCCAAGGTCGCAAATACCGTCGCTCATCAGAACGACGCTGTCTTCACAGCCGAGCACAGCCGTCCGTTTTGCAAACTCAACGCCGCGCAGTATACCAGCAGGCATCGAGGTAAGCTCACATTTTGTCACGCTTTTATTCTTAATTATGTAGCTCGCAGGCGCGCCAGCCTTGTATATTTCGAGCTTTCCTGTATACAAATCGACGCTTGCTATATCGAGCGTAGCAAGACTTTCGTCGCTGCTTTTTACGAGTAAAGCAGAGTTAACAACCTTAAGCGCGCTGTCAAAGCCGAAGCCTGCCGTAAGCAGCTTTGATATCAGTCCTGCGCCCATCGCACCGTCAAGCGCCGCGCGCGAGCCCTTGCCCATACCGTCGCTGATAATCAGCAGACTGTGTCCTCTGCCGTCGCTGACTGCCTTGACCGTGTCGCCGCAAAGCTTTCCCTCGGCGCTGTGCTGAGCATACCCGACTGACAGCTTATAATTCGCGCGTTCAGTAAACGACAGCATAGTTTCGTTTTTGAAGTTTGTAATGCGCGGCGTATCAAAGTAACGCCCTACCGTTTTGCCGATTTCCTCAACAAGGCTTTTTCTGTCGAAAAACGCCGTGTCGCTGTCCGTCAGAATTTCTACGCGTATTCGCCCGAACTTGTCCTCAATAACGCATATGCTGTCAGCGTATATGTCATAGTCTCCGAGCAAGCGCCGTATCCTTGACGCGGCGGCTGTGTCAAAGATTTCAGCCTCGTCAAACTCGAACGCCAGGTCCTCGAGCATATCTGATATAGAAAAGAACTGATCGGACGCGACCATCCTTATCTGGTTAGTTTTTTCAAGCACAATTTCGCGGCGTATGTATTCCTCCTCCGACAGATTTTCACGGTCGTAGTCGTTCTTCTGCCGCGTTATTTCATTAATCCTTTCGCGAACGGTGTCGACGCTTTCGCTTATCGCCGCCATAGCGTTTGAAGCAAAGCGAAGCTTAAGCACAAGGTTCTGGCGAAGCGAGCCGTCGTGCGCTTCGGCTTCGTCAGCTTCGAGCATAAACGCGAGCTTATCGTTAAGGCTCTGAGGAATAAGCACGAACAAAACTGCGCTGATTGCACATTCAAGAAATAACGGAAGCGATACTTCGCCGTTTTCTGCCGCGGCAAAAAAGCCTACCGAACACAAAAAGGCTCCTGCCGTCGCGAACACAGACAGACTGCTGAAAAGCGACGCAACAAGAGTAGAAAACGCGAGCGCACCGACAATAAACAGCTCGCCCTTTTGCGCTATCGACAGCGAAAAGCCGAGCGCAAGCGCAAGTATGAGCGCGCGCCGTTCGCCCGAATACCGAACTGCAAGCAGTATAAGCAGCATCACCGCCGCCCTTGCTGGACAGATTTTTCCGATACATATTGATGACAGGTTCATCGTAACTATGCCGAGCGAAATGACGATACAGCTGACGTCGCTAATCGGAAGCGCGCGAAATCTAAGCCGTTTATAGCTCGAATTAATACTTCTGTAGAAAAAGAAAGCTCCGCCGCCGCACAGTACTGCTTCTCCGAGCAGGAGTACGTATTCCCCAGCCGTGCTTCCGAGCCGCAGGCAAAGCACCGCGCCGCTAACAAAATCAGAAACGAACGCAACTGCCATAACAAACGACGGCTTGTAATACAGGTCAAACGCATTTGCGGCAAGCGCGCCGAGCAGCGCAAGCGTAATTCCTGCAAAGTATTTTGCAGAAACGGCGTTTATTCCGCCAAAAGCACAGCCGAGCGCCGCGCCTGCCGCGGCAAAAGGAAAGTAACGCTTAGGCGAAGCGGCAGTAATCGAAATACAAAACGGCGTAACGTCGCCTACCACCCGCCCGAAGCTAAGCAAAAAGCCAAGCGCAAAGTATAAAAGGAAGGCAAGTCCTTTATTTGTTTTCAGTTTTTCTCCGCTTTTTTCAACCAACGCTCTTTGTATTACAGCCATTTTAACGTCCCCGATTAATAAGATGATACGATTATATATAACCCGTTTTGCAAAATGTGTCTTATTGTGTAGCGTTTCGCTTTTAAAACTTCTTGTATCGCAAAATAATATATGTTATAATACAATTTGAACTTTTAATGATAGGTGGTATTATGGGGTTAATGGATAAGGTAAAAAGTAAAATCAGCGACGCTGTTTCAACTATTTCGTCTACTTCTCAGGCTGAAAACACAGGCGTTGACGGCGGCGGAATTATTACTGATGAAATCAAACGCGTCAGCAGGCTTGCTGCTGCAGAGGGCGCAGTGCTTATCAAAAACGACGGCACGCTCCCGCTCAAAAAAGGAACGGTTGTTTCGCTGTTTTCACGCACACAGCTTGACTGGTTTTTTGTAGGCTACGGCTCAGGTGGCGACGTTAACTGTCCGTGCAAGGTTAACCTTGCAGACGGTATCAGAAACTGCGCTTCGCTCGAGCTAAACGAAAAGCTCGCCGCCATATACGAAGGATGGATAAAGGATAATCCTGCAAATCACGGAACGTGGGCAACGTGGCCTTACAGCCAAAAGGAAATGCCGCTTGACGTCGTTACGCTTCAAAGCGTAAAGGGCGAAAGCGACACGGCCGTTGTATCAATCGGTAGAGCTGCAGGCGAGGACAGAGATTCGGCGTACGAAAACGGATGTTATCTTCTTGCCGACGGCGAGATTGAAATGCTCAATATAGTATGCGACAATTTTGACAAGGTTATCGTGCTTCTTAACACAGGCAACATAATTGATATGTCGTGGGTTAAAAAATATGGCGACAAAATCAGCGCTGTTATGTACGTATTCCAGGGCGGTATGGAAAGCGGAAACGCAATTGCCGACCTGCTTTGCGGCGACGTAAACCCGAGTGGCAGGCTTGCCGACACAATCGCAAAGAGCTATTTTGACTACCCGTCAAGCGAAAACTTCGCAGGACGCAACGTGAATAATTACGTTGAGGACATTTTTGTCGGCTACCGATATTTTGAGAACTTTGACAAGAATAACGTGCTTTATCCGTTCGGTTTCGGTCTGAGCTACACCGACTTTGACATCAGCTACGTTGATACGGAAGCCTTTGACGACGGCTTTGAGATTACAGTTAAGGTTACTAACGTCGGCGAAGCAAGCGGCAAAGAGGTTGTACAGCTTTACGCCGAAAAGCCGTGCGGAAAGCTCGGCAACCCGTCAAGAGAGCTTGTTGCTTTTGCAAAAACTAAGGAGCTGAAATCAAACGAGAGCGAGGAGCTCAAGCTCTGGGTTGACGCATATCAGCTGACCTCTTTTGACGACTGCGGCTCAACTAACAACGCTGGCGCATACGTTGCCGAGGAGGGCGAATACTCCTTCTATCTCGGCAAAAACGTACGCGACGCCGAAAAGGTGTTCTCATATTATCAGGAGGAAACCGAGGTCTACATACAGCACAAGCAGGCTGCCGCTCCGCAGGAGCATTTTGACGTGCTTCACGCAGAAATCATCGACGGCAAAAAGGTGCTTCGCAAAAAGGCCGTTGCAAAACAGAAGTACGACCTTGCCACACGAATTAATAACAATTTACCTAAGGACATAGAAATCAAGGGTGACCAGGGCTACAAGCTTGTCGACGTCAAGGACGGCAAGGTTACGATGGAGGAATTCGTTTCTCAGCTAAGCCTCGACGAGCTCGAAGCGCTGACGCGCGGCGACTACAAGATGGACAGCAAGCTCGGCGCAAAGGGCAACGCTGGCGCATACGGCGGCGTGCTTCCGTCACTTCGCGACAAGGGCATTCCCGCTGTTATTACGACTGACGGACCTTCGGGCATCAGGCTTGCCGCTAACTGCTCGCTTATTCCAATAGGTACGCTGCTCGCGTGCTCGTTCAACACAGCGCTTGTTGAGGAGCTGTACAGCGAAATTGCAAAGGAAATGAAGGACAGAGGAAGCGACGTGCTTCTTGCTCCTGGAATTAATATTCACAGAAATCCGCTTTGCGGAAGAAACTTCGAGTATTACAGCGAAGACCCGTACATCACGGGAAAAATGGCTGCGGCGGCAGTAAGGGGCATTCAGAGCACTGGACTTTCGGCTTGCCCGAAGCATTACGCGTGCAACAATCAGGAAATGCGACGCGTCAAGAACGACAGCCGCCTTTCGGAAAGGGCGCTTCGTGAAATCTATCTGAAGGGCTTTGAAATCTGTATCAAAGAGGCTCAGCCGAAAAACATTATGACCTCATACAACCGTATTAACGGCGTTTACGGTCATTACAATTACGATTTATGCACCACAATTCTTAGGGGCGAATGGGGCTACAAGGGCAACGTTATGACCGACTGGTGGATGCAAAGCGAGCACAGCCCAGAAAATCCTGCTGTCAAAGACCAGGCTTACAGGATTAGGGCGCAGGTTGACCTCTTTATGCCAGGCGGTGCGCGCGTTACAAATCGCAAGCCAGACGGAACGCTTCTCTCCTCACTCGGCAAACCCTTCGGCATTACCGTCGGCGAAATCCAGCGCAGCGCAATAAACGTACTCAACTCAGTTATTGAAATCAAATTATAATTAAAAACAAGCCTTTTTCAAGGCTTGTTTTTTTGGCTCTGAGCTTTAAGTGTTGAGTGTTGAGCGAAGCGAGTAACCGACAACTGCTAACTGCTCACGGCTTACAGCTAACTGGTTTTGTACACAACGCTCCAGAAGCAATAAGTTTTGACCGAATACTTCTGCTTGTCATACTTTACGTTGTCGAGCAAACGCGTTTCAACAACGCAGATGTCGTCAGTCAGCGTATCGCCCTTTTCGTAATACTTAAAGGCGAGCTTGCCGTCGTCAGTATATGAATATGAGCCGTCGTCGTTCATTGTCAGCTTTGATTGTCCGAGGCTGGTTTCAATGCGCTTTATTTCGTCTTCGTCAGAAGCGTTCAGCCTGTAGAGCGCATCAATAAATTCATCGTCAATCGGTATGAACGAATCAATTTTGTCGTAATAATAATGCCTGATATACACGGGAACGGGAAACTGAGCCGAAACCGACTTGTACGTTACAATTCTGTCGCCGTTCTGCTCCTCGGCAAAATCAAGGCAGGCGTAATATGCGTCGCCGTAATTAAAGCTGAATTTGTCATCGTCGATATTCGGATTCATCTGGGCGGCGTAAACGAACGTATACGTCAGACTGAAAAGCGCAAGTGACAGCGCAAGATATACTGACAGCACCTTTTTGAAATCTATTTTTTTGAGCTTACTGAAGGCTTCTGCAAGACCTATCGCCTCTATGTATATTATGAAATAGGAAAAAATGCTTATTCTGTATACAGTTCCGAGATTTACGTCGCTTATCGAGGACGCAAAAAACATAACCGATACAAAAAACGCAAGCGCAAAAAGCTTTTGATTGAAGTTAAGCTTCTTGCTTTTCTTGAACAACTCCAGAATAAGAACTACTAAGCCGAAAAGCACGAACGCACCGCAAAAAAGATTTGCGTACTGGAACACGCTTGTTCCAAGCGAAACGAGCGCGAGGTCGGCAAATATAATAAGTATAAAGCCGAAAACTCCGCTTACAAAAACGTCTTTTATTATCTGAGCAAGCGAACCTCCTGAGTAAACCACAGTATCGGATCTGACGTATCCTGGCATAGTGCTGAAATTGAAGCCGAAAAGCTCAAACGGCTTTATTACGCCGACGCTGACAAGTCCGAAAGCAATAAACGGCAGAGAAACAACAAATACCGTCAGCACGCTTGCCGCAAGATTTTTAAACGATATTTTCCTTTTTATTATTAAAACAAGATAAAGCAGCAATAACAAAATCGGAATAAACAGCACCGAGGCAATATAGCAATAAAAGCCGAGTGCAAAAAATATCATCGAAAAAACGTAGTATTTCGTTTTTTCGGTGTTCAGCGCCTTTGAAAAGAAATACAGCGCAATCATTAAAACGTGGCCGAGAAAATTGCAGTCAAGCATAATCGTGCCTGAAAAAATAGCCCACGGCGAAACGCATCCCAATCCGAAAAAGGCGATGCCGTATTTCGTTTCGCCGAAAACCTCCTTTGCAAAGCCGTAAAGCGCAAAAAGCGCAATTATGCTGAAAACCAAAGAGAATATCCTGACGCCGAAATCGTTTAAGCCGAAAAGCTTTACGCCAAGAGCGCTCAGATACGTTGCAAAAGGCGACTGTCCGCCGATTATCCACGTGTCGAAATAAACGGGCAGTCTTTCGCCTGCAATATCAGTCATTTTTTCCGCAAGAGAAAATGCGTTTAAGGAGGTCATAACCTCATCGTAGTTATAACCTCCAACAAACAGATTAATAATGAAAAAAACTATTCTTACGGCAATTCCGACAAGCAGAAACACCTTTGACAACGCGGTACTGCTCTTCGTCACGTTTTTCATAAACTAATATCCTAAATCCTCATTAATGATGATTACCTTTATTCTGTCCTTGTGGCGCTGCTTTGCGCTTACAACGTAGCTGCAGCAAATGCGGCTGTCGAGAGCGCAGCCGTCGCACATATATGGGTCGTCAAGATTAAGCGACACACATTTTCCCGTTTTTGCACAAGGATTTGCAAGGCTCAGTCGCACGCAGTTTGGCGGTGCGGCTTTTTCCTTTACGCGCTTTATTGCCGCGTCGATGTCGGGAACAATTTTGTTTTTGCCGACAAGCATTACAACCTGACGCGGACCGTAAACGATACACGCAACGCGGTTTGAATTTCCGTCAACGTTATACAGCTCGCCGCGCTCGGTAACTGCGTTTGACGAGCAGAAATACGTATCGCAGCCGAACGCCCTGACGTATGCGTCGCGTACTGCTTCGCCCGTCAGCCCCGTACGGTCAATAAAATCGTAGTCGCCGCTTTTGAGTACTTCAAATACGCCGCACTCTTTGAGCGTTTCGCTTCCGCCGTTAGAAACGCTTTCACCCTTATTTATGAGCGATTTCACGATTTCCAACGCTTCCTCCTTAGTTTCGCAGTAGTACGGCTTCATACCGTTTTTTTCAAGATTTTTCATCGTTGTTTCGATATACTTTTCCATATAATTCTCCTTACTTTATCTCCAATATTTCCTATCGAGAGTTCTGTACTGAATGGCCTCGGCAACGTGCGAAACCTCTATCGTTTCGCTTGAAGCAAGGTCAGCAATCGTGCGCGAAATACGCAGAATTTTGTCGTGAGCGCGCGGCGACATTCCTATCGCGTCATAGCTTGCGTTCATTAGCGCGTCCGCATCCTCGCTGAGAATACAAAACTTTCTCGTCATAGCGGGCGTCATTTTTGCATTACATTTAACAGGCGTACCCTTGAAGCGTTCGTTCTGGATGCTTCGCGCCGTATTAATGCGCTGTCTGATTTGCTCGCTGCTCTCCTCTTTTTTATCGCCGCGAAGCTGTTCATAATTTACGGTGGAAACCTCGACGTGAATATCAATTCTGTCAAGAATCGGTCCTGAAATTTTATCGTTATACCTCTTGCGCGCCGCGTCAGAGCAGGTACACTCAATTGTCGGGTGTCCAGCATAGCCGCACGGACACGGGTTCATCGCCGCAACGAGCATAATGTCGCTCGGATACGTTACGGTGCCCGACGCTCTTGTTATCGTCACAATTCCGTCCTCGAGCGGCTGTCGAAGCGATTCCTTGGCGCGTCGGTCAAATTCGGGAAATTCATCCATAAACAGAACGCCGTTGTGAGCAAGGCTGATTTCGCCCGGCTTCGGCGAGGTGCCACCGCCCGTAAGTCCCTGCGCGCTGACTGTGTGATGTGGAGCGCGAAACGGTCTTTTTGCAATAAGTCTTGCTCCGCGCGGAAGCTCTCCCGCTACGGAATAGATTTTTGTAGTTTCTATCTGCTCGTCAAAGGTCATCTGCGGCATAATCGAGCCGAGGCGTTTTGCCATCATTGATTTACCCGTTCCAGGGGTACCAATCATAATACAGTTATGGCCGCCTGCCGCCGCAACCTCGAGCGCGCGCTTGACCTTTGCTTGTCCTTTTACGTCGGCAAAATCGAGCGTTTCCATAAGTACGCTTTCCTCATCAAGCTCTTTGAACGCAGGAGTAATCAGCTTTTCGCCCGAAAGATGAGCGAGAACGTCGTTTATATGCCTTGCGGGAAGAACGTCAATTCCGCTAACAACTGAGCCCTCATCGGCGTTTTCAAATGGAACGAACACAGCGCCGACGCCGTTTTCCTTAGCCTGCAGCACCATAGGAAGCACGCCGTTTACGCCCCTTATTTCACCGTCAAGCGACAGCTCGCCGATAAACGAATAATCGTATGTTGCGCCCTTTAGCTGCGAGCTTGCTTTAAGAAGTGAAACGAGTATCGGCAAATCGTAAAAGGAGCCTTCCTTTTTTACGTCGGCAGGTGCGATATTCACCGTTATGCGCGATATGGGGAACGTGTAGCCGCTGTTTTTTATTGAAGCGCGGACGCGCTCGCGGCTTTCCTTAACCGCGGCGTCGGGAAGTCCGACCACGTCAAAGCGCGGAAGTCCCGAGCTTATGTCAGCCTCAACGGTTACGTCAAACGTGTTGATACCGTAAATCCCTTCACTTTTTATTTTTGCAAACATATAATCACCAAAAATATTATACATTAAAACTACGATATTGACAACACCAAATAATAATATTAAAATAGAGGGTGAAGTATTTTTACAAAGGAGATATTTTTATGGACATTAACGCTTTATATAACGAATGGCTCGAAAAGGCTGTCGGCGACCCCGACCTTACGGCAGAGCTTGAAGGCATTAAGGGAAACGAGGAGGAAATCCTCGACCGTTTTTACCGCAGTCTTGAATTCGGTACTGCAGGTCTGCGCGGAGTTATCGGCGCAGGCACAAACAGAATGAACATCTACACAGTCGGCAGAGCTACACAGGGACTTTCGGACTTCCTCAACAAGAATTATGAAAATCCTTCAATTGCTATCGGATACGATTCAAGAATCAAGAGCGACTATTTCAGCAAGGAGGCTGCTTCTATCCTTGCGGCTAACGGTATCAAGGTTTACATCTATGAGGAGCTTGAGCCAACGCCGTGTCTTTCGTTTGCTATCCGTCACTTCCATACCTCAAGCGGTATTATCCTTACCGCCTCTCACAACCCAGCAAAGTATAACGGCTACAAGTGCTACAACCCGAAGGGTTATCAGATGACCGATGAGGAGGCTGCCGAAACATACGACTTCATCCAGAAGGTTGACTACTTTACGGGTATCAAAAAGGTTGATTTTGACGAGGCTGTCGCTGACGGCAGAATTGAATACATAGGACAAGAGGTTATTGACGTATTTCTTGACGAGGTGCAAAAGCAGTGCATTAACCCCGAAATTGTAAAAAGCGCAGACCTCAAGGTTATTTATACACCTCTTAACGGCACGGGCAACAAGCCTGTACGCCAGATTCTTGACAGAATAGGCATTGACAAGGTTTACGTTGTTCCCGAGCAGGAAAATCCTGACGGAAACTTCCCGACCTGTCCTTTCCCGAATCCGGAAATCAAGCAGGTATTTGAAATCGGTCTTGAAATGAACAAGAATATCGGCGCAGACATTCTTCTTGCAACCGACCCGGACTGTGACCGTGTAGGTATTGCAGTTCCCGACAAGTCGGGCGAGCTTGTGCTTATGAGCGGTAACGAGGTCGGCGCAATGCTGCTTAATTATATTCTCAGCGAGCGCAAGGCAAAGGGTACGCTTCCGTCAACTGCTATTGCAGTAAAGAGCTTCGTTTCGACTGACCTTGCAGAGGTTATCGCAAAGAAATATAACTGCACCTTCAAGAACCTCCTTACAGGCTTCAAGTACATTGGTGAGCTTATTACCAACCTTGAGGACGAGGGCAGAGCGAGCGACTTTGTAATGGGCTTTGAGGAAAGCTACGGATATCTTGCAGGAACGCACGCAAGAGATAAGGACGCCGTTGTCGCTTCGATGCTTATATGTGAAATGGCTGCTTACTACAAATCAAAGGGTATGAACCTTGTCGACGTTATGAACGCGCTTTACGATGAGTTCGGTTACTACAACAACACGGTTGAGTCGTACACCTTTGAGGGTGCGGCAGGTATGGAAAAAATGGCGGGCATTATGGACACGCTTCGCGAAAATCCGCCTGCTGAAATCGGCGGCTACAAGGTTGTTGCAGTATCAGACTACAAGACAAGCAAAACCACATTTACTGACGGCGGCGAGGAAGCAATTGACCTTCCGAAATCGAACGTGCTTGCTTTTGCGCTTGACGGCGGCAACAAGGTTATCGTTCGTCCGAGCGGCACAGAGCCGAAGATTAAGGCGTACATTACGGCTATCGGCGACAGCAAGGACGGCGCGGCTGCAGTTGCTGAAAAGCTCATTACAGCTGCAAATGAATTTATGAAATAAGAGGTGCGCTATGCATAGTAACACAACTCGTATTATTGCAATAATTCTTGCCGCGCTTATGGCAGTAAGCGGACTCGGCGTAGGCTTAGTTGCATTTTTGAATTAAAAAAACAGGAGCTATCTCGTTTTGAGATAGCTCCATTATTTTGCTCATATTAATTCAATCAAAAGGTCGTATACCTCTTCCATCTTCATACCGCGCGAGCCCTTGACGAGTATGACGTCGTCAGGCTTAAGTATGCCGCTTTTTGCAAATTCTTCAATTTTGCCGAGGAAGTATTCGCGCTCCGCCGCGTCACAGCAAATAGCCTTTTCGGGCATACCGTCGCCGAAGGAAACGTAATCCTTGCCGATAAAGAACACGCCGTCAAGGTCGTGCTTCGCGCAAAGCTCACCGAGCTTTTTATGCTCGTCGGCGCTGTATTCGCCAAGCTCAAGCATTTCGCCGAGCAGGGCATATTTTTTGCCGTTTTCATTGTACGATTTCAGCGTTTCAAGTCCCACTCTTGCAGAGTCGGGGCTTGAATTATAGTAGTCGCGGATAACCGAAATTCCATTTTTTTCGATTACGTCGGTACGCATAGCCTCGGGCGCATAGTCGCGCACTGAAGCGAGCGCCGTTTTCACGTCAATACCAAAGTATATACCGCAGTAAACGGCTTCGAGCAGGTTAGCAACGTTGTACTTTCCTGGAAGCGGAATAAAGCCGTCGGTCTTTTTGCCGTTATAATCAACGGTAAAGCTTGTACCCTCGCCGTTTGAAACAATATTTTCTGCCGTCAGAACTGCGCCCTTTGATTTGTCAAAGCCGATAAACGCCGTGTTAAAGCCTTTTTTATCAGCAGAATACAGATATGGGTCGTCGGCGTTGAGCACTATCGTTCCGCCGTCCTTCAGTCCCTCTAATATCTCGAACTTCGCTTTGCAGATGTTTTCCTGCGAGCCGAGATTGCCGATATGCGCCTTGCCTATATTCGTTATAACAGCAAGGTCAGGCTTTGCAATATTAGTCAGCGTGCTGATTTCGCCGAGATGGTTCATTCCCATCTCAAGCACTGCAACATCATAGGAATTATCAATCTCGAGCACGCTTTTCGGCAGTCCGATTTCGTTATTGAAATTCTTTTTTGTAGAATAAACATTATACTTTGTTTTAAGCACGCGCGTAATCATATTGCGCGTTGTCGTTTTGCCGTTGCTACCCGTAACTGCAACAACCCTGATGTCAAGCGTGGCGAGATAATACGCGGCAATCTGCTGAAGCGCCTTTTCCGTATCGGGAACGATAACAACGGGAACTGTCGTATCAACTGGTTTTGAGCATACAACGGCAACAGCACCGCTTTCAACAGCCTTGTTAACGTAATCGTGACCGTCGAATTTTTCGCCTACAAGCGCGATAAACAGGTCGCCCTTTTTTGTCGTACGCGTGTCGGTGTTTACGTCCTGTATAACGATATCGCCGCTGAAATCGCAGGCTGCGTCTATATTTTTAACTATTTCAGAAAGCTTAAGGGTGTTCATTATTACTCTCCGTATAATCAGTTGTATTTTTCAAGTGAAAGGTCAATAATCTGCTGGCAAAGCTCGTCGTAATCAATACCGACAGCCGCAGCCTCCTGAGGAAGCAGGCTCATCTGTGTAAGACCTGGAAGCGAGTTTGCTTCAAGACAGTAGAAGTCGTCCGTGCCTTCCCTGAGTATAAAGTCAATCCTTCCGTAAACCTCAAGGTCGAGCGCCTTGAAAACGGCTTTTGCGTCGTTCTGCATTTTTTTCGTAAGCGTATCGTCAAGCTCAGCAGGACAAATTTCGATTGTCATACCCTCCTGATACTTGTTCTTGTAGTCGTAAAAGCCTTCCTTCGGGATAATCTCTATCGGCGGAAGCGCCTTGCCGCCGACAATGCCGAGCGAAAATTCGCGTCCCTTAACGTATTCCTCGATAATAATATCGCTCTCGTACTTAGCCGCCTGCTTAATGGCGTTTTTGTACTCAGCCTTGTCGGTTACTATTGATACGCCGACGCTTGAGCCGCCCGAAAACGGCTTGATTACACACGGAAGCGGAAAATCGGGCGCGTTGTCGCCGCCCTTTGTGATTATGTACTTCGCATTTTTTATTCCGTGCGCGTCCATAATCTGCTTTGAATAATACTTGTTCATCGCGAGCGCAGAGCCGAAGTTGCCTGAGCCCGTGTATTTTATGCCCATAAGGTCAAACGCCGCCTGAACCTTTCCGTCCTCGCCGTCCTCGCCGTGAAGCGCGATAAATACAACATCAGCCGCCTTGCAGAGCGACACTACGTTTTCGCCGAAAAGCCCCTTTGCGTCGCCCTTTCGCGATGTGAGAATTCCCTTGATATCAGGGTCGGTTTCGCTTATTTTAAGCGTTTCGTCAATTCCGTCGGTGTCAAAAAAGGTTTCCGTATCGCCCTCGTAGCCCATAAACACATCAAGAAGCGTTGCGCGGTGACCCTTTCGGCGAAGCGCCTTAGTAACATTTTTGCCTGTAATCAGCGACACGTCGCGCTCTGTGCTTGTGCCGCCAGCCAGTACAACTATATCCATAATTGGTATCTCCTAAAATTTCATTCAATATATTATAATATATTCTTTCAAAAATGTCTATATTAACATTTACAAATGCGCCGTTTATTGTTATAATACATTTGGTGATTACGATGAAAAAGGATATTAAAGAAAAAACCTTACAGTATATTCCCGAGGATTTCGACGGAGTTATACTCGATTTAAGGAACAAGCTTGAACACATCTGCCCGAAAGCCGAAATTATTCCCGTTAATAAATTCTGGGGCAAAATCGACCTTGACGACAAAAGCGTTGATATGGCAGTATGTCTGAAGCTTCACAAGCTCGGCGACATCAATACATCGCTCGGCGAGATACACAGAGTACTTCGTGACGAGGGTACCTTTATCGCGTGCCTTAAGCCGAGCGACAATTTCCGTACGGTGCTAAAGGAAAAATTCGACGTAAATTCCTATCACACAATGGGACACTACGCGTACTTTGAAGCGCAAAAAAAGTGAGTTTGTTATAACTCACTTTTTTTGATGTAATTACAATATTCACCAATAATGTCAATATCCGTGCTTGCATAAAGCATACGCGCGCCGACTGCGTCCTCAAGCTCGTTAAAAACGATTCTGCCCTTATCAAAAACAAAATCAATTCCGTAATAATCTCCGTTTACAAGGGAGATTATTTTTTTTACAAGCGCCGTTTCGTCATCGCTCAGCGTGTACGGCAAAGCGTCGCCGCCAAGGCAGAAGTTCGAGCGAAAATCGGTTTTGCTGACGCGCAGAACGGAAGCCATAATTTTACCGCCGAGCACCCAGACGCGCAAATCCTTTCCGAGGTCGGAAGCGGGCTTCTGGCATACGAAGCTTTCGTCGTATTCATCAGCGTTTTTGCACATAACAACGCCCTGCCCGCCGTGGCCGTCACGCGGCTTTTTGACAAACGGCGGCACGGCGTATCTCGTCGGCATTATTTCTATGCCGTTTTTTTCCATAAAATCGTACGCCGCCTGCTTGTCGTTGGCAAGCTTTGTGAAGTCCGCGGGATTGAACACGCGGACGCCCCTGCTCTCGTAAAATTCGGCAATTCTGTAATCGTTTGAGCGGTTGATTACGACGTCGGCTTCGCCCCTGTAATCGGGCGTTACAAGCTCTGCGCCGAGCTCACTTTTAAATTTCTGAACGGCAAACGCGTTGCGTGCCGCTTCCTTTTGTGAATATACTAAAATCGTTTTCATATCATTCTTTTTATCGCGTCAAAAATATACGGCGCAACGTCAATTCCCGTAGCGTTCATAATGTTGATAATATGCGCGTTTGAGTTAACCTCGCATACGTAGCCACCGCGCAGAATATCCACTCCGCCAAAGCTAAGACCGAGCGTTTCGCACGCCGTAACAGCGGCAGAAATCTCCTCGTCAGTCGGTGTGTACGGCTCAGCCGTGCCCCCGTTTGTTACGTTTGAGCGGAAGTCGTTTTTGTTCGTGCGCTTCATCGCCGCAACGCATTTTCCGCCGACGATTTCAAGGCGAACGTCCTCGCCCTCCGAGTCAGCGATAAATTCCTGCAAAAGAAACGGTTTTTGGTTAATATGGCTCAGGATTTCCGCTTCGCTTCTGCACAGAAAAACCTGTTCGCCGAACGAGCCGAAGCACTCCTTGAACACAAGCGGGAGTCCTAATTTTTCTACTGCCTTTTTGACAAACACGCCGTAATCCGCATCAAAAAATGACAGCGGCGCAATTATCGTTTTCGGCTGTTTTACCACGCCTTCAAGCGCAAGATAAGTTTTAGCCTTATCGTCGCAAAGCTCTATTGAGCGCGCGCTGTTAAAGACGGGAAGTCCCCTGTTTTCAAGCAGCTTTGCAAGGTTTACGTCCTTGTCCCAGAACAGGACAAAGTCGGGCGCTTCCTCGCAAAAAAGCATTTCTTCATTATTTTTAATTTTCAGCGAAATACCCATACCTTCGGCGCAGTCAGCTAAATGCTTGTGCAAGGTGTTAAACTTTTTGCCCTCAAGATACGCATTTACAACTAAAAATCCTGTCATTTTTTCACCCTCTTTGCAATTTATTATAATATGTTATCTTGCATTTTTCAATCAAGTATTGTAAAATAGCAACGTATTAATTTCAGGAGGAAAAAAGGATGACAGAATACACGCTTAAATACGGATGTAATCCTAATCAGAATCCCGCAAGAATTCATATGGACGGCAAGGAGCTTCCGTTTGAAATTCTGAACGGCGCCGCAGGATATATCAACCTGCTCGACGCATTCAATTCGTGGCAGCTCGTTAAGGAGCTTAAGGAAGCAACAGGACTTCCGAGCGCCGCTTCGTTCAAGCACGTTTCGCCCGCAGGCGCTGCAGTTGCACAGCCGCTCAGCGAAACTGACCGTAAGGTTTGTATGGTTCCCGACGGACTTGAGCTGACACCGATTGCCGAAGCGTATGCACGCGCAAGAAGCTGTGACCGTCAGTCCTCCTTCGGCGATTTTGCCGCACTTTCGGACACCTGCGACGCTTCCGTCGCTACGTTCCTTCAAAAAGAGGTTTCGGACGGAATTATCGCGCCCGACTATACCGACGAGGCGCTCGAAATTCTCAAGAGCAAGCGCCGCGGCAACTTCCTCGTTATCAAAATTGACCCCGACTACGTTCCAGAAGAAATGGAAACGAAGCAGGTTTTCGGCATCAAGTTTGAGCAAAAGCGCAACAACGCAAAAATCACAATGGATTTGTTTGACGATATGCCGACAAAAATTAAGGATATCCCCGAAATAGCAAAAATCGATTTGCTTATTTCGATGATTACGCTTAAATACACACAGTCAAATTCAGTCGTTTACGCACAGGGCGGACAGACTCTCGGCGTAGGCGCAGGACAGCAGAGCCGTATCCTTTGCACGCGTATGGCAGGCAACAAGGCTGATATGCTCTGGCTCAGAAGAAATGAGAAGGTGCTTAATCTTCCGTTTATTGACGGCGTAAGAAAATGCGACGCAGACAACGCAATCGACCTTTACATCAGCGAGGATTACGACGAGCTGCTTAAGGATGGCGTATGGCAGAGATATTTCACAGAATGTCCCGAGCCGTTCACCGCTGAGGAAAAGGCTGAGTGGCACAAGAAAATGGATAACGTAGCTCTCGGCTCAGACGCGTTCTTCCCGTTTGAGGATAACATCGAGCGCGCTGTTAAATCTGGCGTTAAGTACATCGCACAGCCAGGCGGCTCAGTAAGAGATGAGCAGGTTATCGAGTGCTGTGACAAGCACGGAATCGCGATGACAATGACAGGCATCAGACTGTTCCATCATTAATATAACAAAAAACACCAATTCTTTCGCTATACTAAATTAAAGAATTCGTGTACAAAATTACCAACAACTCTCAATTAACAAAGGAGAATCAACAATGGTAAGAGCAATTGTAGGAGCCAACTGGGGCGACGAAGGCAAAGGCAAAATCACCGATATGTTCGCCGAAAAGAGCGATATTGTAATTCGTTTTCAGGGCGGCGCTAACGCAGGTCACACGATTATTAACGAGCACGGCAGATTTGCGCTTCATTTGATGCCGTCGGGAGTGTGCTACGACCACACAACCTGTATTATCGGCAACGGCGTTGCGCTTGATATCAACAAATTCATCAATGAGCTTGAGCAGGTGAAAAAGGCAGGGCTTAATCCGCATCTTCTTGTAAGCGAGAGGGCGCAGATTCTTATGCCGTACCACATTCTGCTTGACGAATACGAGGAGGAACGCCTCGGCAAAAACGCTTTCGGCTCAACTAAGAGCGGTATTGCGCCGTTTTTCTCGGACAAATACAGTAAAATAGGCATTCAGGTTAACGAGCTGTTTGACGACGAGGTGCTCAGAGCAAAGCTCAAAAACATCTGCACGCTCAAAAACCTTACGCTTGAGCACGTTTATCACAAGCCGCTTCTTGACGAGGACGAGCTTTTTGAAACGTGTATGGAATACAAGGAAAAGATTGCGCCTTACGTTTGCGATACTCACACCTATCTTGCAGAAGCTATCAAGGCAGGCAAGAACATACTTCTTGAAGGTCAGCTTGGCACGCTTAAGGACCCCGATTTCGGTATTTATCCTATGGTTACGTCTTCATCGACGCTTGCAGGCTACGGCGCTGTGGGCGCAGGTATTCCGCCTCACAAAATTGAGGACATCGTTGTTGTAACAAAGGCTTATTCGTCTGCTGTTGGTGCAGGCGAGTTTGTCAGCGAAATTTTCGGCGACGAGGCTCAGGAGCTTCGTATCCACGGCGGCGACAAGGGCGAGTTCGGCGCTACAACGGGCAGACCGCGCCGCGTAGGCTGGTTTGACTGCGTTGCTTCACGCTACGGTATCGAGTGTCAGGGCGCAACTCAGGTCGTTATGACCGCGCTTGACTGCCTTTCATACCTCGAGGAAATCAAGGTTTGCGTTGGCTACGAAATTGACGGCGAGGTTACAAAGGACTTCCCAACAACTCCTCTGCTCAAAAAGGCAAAGCCCGTGCTCAAAACGCTCAAGGGCTGGCACTGCGACATCAGAGGTATCAGGAATTACGACGAGCTTCCCAAGGAAACGCGCGACTATGTTGAGTTCATTGAAAACGAAATGGGCTGCAATATCACAATGGTTTCAAACGGACCTGAGCGCGAAGCAATTATCTACAGAAATAAATAAGCAAATCGGGAGGATAACACCTCCCGATATTTTTTTGAAAAAATGAAAAAAAATATTGACATCAACACTTTTATTTGTTATTATATTTAAGCACTTAAAAGTGAAACATTCCTCTTTAGCTCAGTTGGTAGAGCACTCGGCTGTTAACCGAGTTGTCGTTGGTTCGAGTCCGACAAGGGGAGCCAATAAATAAAGGATACCCTTGCGGTATCCTTTATTTGTTATTATCAATGTTGTCGGACGAGAAACGAACTCCAAGAGGCGCGCATTCGTGCGCCGATTGGGAGAACAGTCCGGTGGACTGTTCGATAGTTGAGAGGAGAGTCCGACAAGGGGAGCCAATAGACCTCTTGACTTTAATGCCAAGAGGTCATTTTTAATTTCAAAAATACAAATTTTGGGATTGTACTATTACCTTTTTAAGATGTATGGGCGCATAATGATTTATTTCATTATACGCTTTTTTCATTGCCTTTTAATAATGTGTTAATAAATAATATTAAATAAGGCGCCCTTAATGGATTCCATCTTAAATTGAGAGTTGAATACAGCAAGGATTATGACAATAACGGGACTGGTTTTTTAACCAGTCCCATAACAACAACATTTACTTATGATTATTATTGGCGTGTGTTAACTGAAACTGTAGGTACAAAAACCACTGAATATGAATATGATGACAATGGCAATTTAAAATCGTATACAACTGATGATACAGAAAGCAACTCCAGTTACACCTATGATTCAAATAATAGAGTTGTAAGAGAAAAAGTAGGAAACGATTACACGTATTATACCTACGATAGCAATGGTAATGTTCTTGTTTCTGCAACACTCAAAGAAGATTATGAGGGCGTAATTCCAACTACATATGATTCTTCATTGACTTGCTTTGACACAATGGTGTATACTTATGATAGTAGCGGTAGAGTTCTGACTGAAACAAATAGCAACGGTGAATCCAGTTCTTATGTTTACGACTCAGTCGGCAATGTTGCACAGGAAACAGTAACAAGAAGAACGGTGGACAATATGGTGTTTTACAAACATTTACAAAAACCACTTTTAAAGGAGCCAGAATTCCAATTGTGAAGTATATTGAATCGCATTAATTGTTGGAGTATAAAAGATGTATATGTTTAGTGTAGTACAAAATCATTTATTCGAAAAAAATTACATTTTTGGTATTATTGTTTTCTTTGCAATTAATATTGTTTTAACCTTATATTATTGGATAAGCGACACAAAAAACAAAAACAAGCGTGCCGTATCATTCTATTTTTTTGTATTGGTTTTCGGAACACTTTCCGTTATTATTGAAAGCATAAATAGTATTAAGTCAAAGAATCTTGTCAAACAAAAAATTAGCATATATGCATTGGTTTTATGTCTAGTATTGACGGCTGTAAGTTCGTATGCCAAAAGTGTGTATAACAATTATGTTGTTTTTGAACAAAATGTTGTAACCGAAGAGTCTGTAAAAAAGTATTATGACAGACAAGGTGTTGAGTATAATAGTTTAAATGATGTTTTATATTATACTGAAGACGGAGGCGAATTTAAATATGATAATAAAGAGGACACATTTGTTGTGGTATCTCAAACAAATAGCTATGTAAAATCTGTCGAAAACAAATTCCCTTATATTGATAAAAATGGTTGGCTTGTTTTCTGCGATGATTACCTTGAGTTTAATAAGGGAAACGGCGATTTTGGCTATTTTGATAAAACAAAAAATGAATATTACGCTAGTGCAGAATGTGCTCGATGGAAAGATAATGGTGAGATGTATTTTGATTATTAAATAGGCGGGAATTAGAGGAAACTTCTATGCATTTGCATATTGAAGTGAGCGAAACTGATTATTGTAAACTAATATTAATTCGAAAAACCAGGATTTGCAAAACTGATGATAATTAATATGTATTAAAAGAATGATTTCACAGGCGCAGTGAGATTGCCTGAAAGAACATGTATTAAGTGGTGAGCTAAATTCTTAGATATGGTAAACATAGTTTGTGTTGCTTACAGGGTGAGTCTTATAAAGATAGAATTTACAATATCAACGTATGTAGTTGGCGTTTGCTTTGTGGGGTACAAAGTAAACGGTAGGGTTAAGCGTTTGCTTTGTAGGGTATAAAGAAAACTGGCGTAGTTCCAAAATCGGAGCTGCGCCAGTATTTTATTACATTTATAATTGCGTTTTTCTATTTTAGTTTTCAATTTTATTTCCATTCCTGAATGCCTATGCTTTGATGGGGATGAAAATTTTTACAGTCGTGCCTTCTGCTGACGACGATATAATCGTCAGCGTGCCGCCGCACATCATTTGGAGGCGCTCTTTAATATTGGCGAGCGCGACATGCGGACTGTCACTGTCGCCGTC
>JAFWKC010000095.1 GCA_017514345.1 Eubacterium sp. | reverse complement strand
TGCCAAGCGAGCGCAAAAACATATTAAGCTCGGTATTCTGCGCTTTTTTAAGCGGAGAATCAGCGGCTTTTAAACCGTCATCCGAGTGAGCTTTAATAAAATTCAGGTGTCGAAGCTCCGACGTTGTAATTAATTCACCTAAAAGCTCATTAATCGGCGTTCTTCTGCACATAAAATCACGTTTTAGCGCGTCGCAGAGGATTACAAGCTCCCTGAAAACGCATAGCCTTCTTCGTGAATTATCATACAAAATGAAGCCCGCTGACGTCGTCGAAAGAATTATCGCCGCTATTCCTGCAGATTTCACGGTAAACCTCCTGCGTTTCGATAATCTGAGCTGAGTAAGTAAGACCGTCGAGCAAAACTATATACGAAAACTCCCCTGTTTCTATCAGCTGCTTAATAATTCTTTTGCGGTACAAATCCAGCTTAGAGCCGATATGTACTGAAAGTGCAAAGCTGACACCCGTTGAAAACGCAAGCGATATCGCCTCAACCTCGCTCGGCTTTGATACCTCGTCGCAAATTATCATCTCTGGTGATAGCGTTCTTGTTGCAAGCTCTATACCCTCGGCTTTTGGATATGAGGACAAAACGTCTGTATTGGCGCCGATTCTGAAGGCGAAATCATTGTTTGTCCTGCCAGCAAGCTCGTTTCGTTCATCAACAATAACCACCTTTCGGTATCTGTCGGCAAAGCCGTTAGAAAGCTGAAAAGCCATATCGCGAAGAAGCGTCGTTTTTCCGCTTGACGGCATTCCAGCAACAATTATTGACGGAAATAGGTTTACATATAAAAAGTTCAGTACCTTATCGCTGCAGCCCTTGATTTCATACGGAATTCTAATATTAAGAGAGCTGATATCCTTTACGATGATAATTTCGTTTTTTTCTGTAACAGCCGTACCTGATACCCCGACTCTTGCGCCGTTTGAAAGAGTAATATAACCGCACTTAATGCTGTCGCTGTTAGCGTATACGGAGTAATCGCACAGCTTCAAAAACAGCTTGTCAACATACTTTGCGCTCGTTTTTACGCAAGCGTCGTTTGCTTTGTCGCTAAGCTCGCCGTTATCCTTAACAAAATACGATACGCCTTTGAACACGAGAACAAGAAAATTGTTGCTCCTTACACGTATTTCTGTAATTCGGCTGAGCAAGGAAGCGTCTATATCTGCAAAAACAGACTGCATTTCATCGCCCATAAATCCGAGAATATAATCAAGTGCGGACAATCAATCACCTCGTTAATTTGTATGGCGGACAAGGTGTAAATATTACAAAGAGGTTAAATTTGCTGAAAACAATTGAACAATTAAAGTGGTTATGATAGTATTAATATGCAATAATATAATTAGGTGTTATTATTTTATGGATATTACTAAGAGCGAAAACAAAATAACTGCATCAAAGCTCTTTAACGGCGAAACTGTTAATTACGCCCTGGGCTTTTTTGCAGCAAGTTTTATATTCATTATCATTAAACAGTTTTGCAAGATAGCATTCGGTATTTCGGCGCAGGTTTCTGTTGCGATTTCCTTTGCTGTTGCGGCTGTTATTTTATTTTTCTATGAAAAGAAATACGTTTTCAATCACAATTCACATTCAAAAGCTAAGTATCAGTTAATTCTTACACTAATCCGATGCGGCGTAGATATCGGCTTTTTTAAGCTTTGTCAGTTCATTTTCGGAAGCGTACTTCACACAAAAGCCGCGCTGTATTATTCAATCTGCGCTGTGCTTTTGCTGTTTTTCAATTATTATTTTGACAGGCTTCTCGTTTTTGACTGCCGTTCAAATCCGCTGAACAACTACAGGGGACGCGTATTTAAGCTATATTACAACAACAGATACGTACTGTTTTCAATGCTTCTGGCGCTTCTTTGTATCTGCTTTGTATATATCGTTTACACCGTATTTCCGTTCGGCGAAAACACGGTGCTCAGAATGGATTTGTATCATCAGTACGGTCCTATGTACTGCGAGCTTTATGACAGAGTAGTAAATCATCAGAGCTTTCTGTACTCCTGGGTATCGGGAGGCGGAACGAGCTTTCTCGGTAATTATTTCAACTATCTTGCATCTCCGTTTTCGTTTATAATTCTTCTGTTTGAACGAAAGGAAATGCCGTTTGCAATTACAACTATGGTGCTTGTTAAGGCGTTACTCAGCGCCGCAACGTTTACGTATTATCTAAAAGCATCGCAGAAAAGCCATACTTTTGCTTCTGCTTCGTTTGGCGTGCTTTATGCCTTCAGCGGCTATTTCCTTGCGTATTACTGGAATATTATGTGGCTTGACGGTATGTTCCTTTTCCCGCTGATTATGCTCGGAATAGAGAAGATTATCAAGGATAAAAAGCCAGTTCTGTATATTTCAACGCTTACTCTTTTGCTTTACAGCTCATACTATATCGGCTTTATGGTATGCATTTTTGCTATAATCTATTTTCTCGCTTACTATGCTATGACTGCAAATCCTGCACCCGCTGCAAGCGCGGCTCCGCTTCCAGCTGCACCTCAGGACACAAACGAAAAGAAAAAGAAAATCACGTTTTCTATTAAACCTATTACAAATTTCATTTCAGGAAACCGTTTCCTCAGAACGGGTGCTGTTTTTGCGTACTCGTCCGTGCTTTGCGGTTTGCTTTGTGCAGTTTCGCTTATACCAGTGTATATGATTTTGCAGAACTCGTCTGCTACGTCCGACACGATGCCGAGCGCGATGGAGAGCTATTTTGATATTATTAATCTAATTACCTCTCATCTTGCAGGACTTACTACGACTATCCGCTCCTCGGGCGACGACGTGCTTCCTAACATATACTGCGGTATACTTCCTGTGCTTCTGCTTCCGCTGTATATTATGAACAAGGACATCAGAATTAAGGAAAAAGTCGTAAACGTCCTTCTCATAATCTTCTTTGTTTTCAGCTTTGATAATAATATCGCTAATTATATCTGGCACGCAAACCATTTTCCGAACGATTTGCCTTACCGCTTTTCGTTTATGTACAGCTTTATTATCCTCGTTATTGCATACAAGGCGCTTCGTCATATCAAGGCGCTTCAGCACAGAGATATTGCTGTTTCGGGCTTTTTATGGGTGTTCTTAGCTCTGTTTTATCAAAAGTTTCCTACTGAAAAAATCAACGAATACACAATATACGTTACTCTTGGCGCAGTTATGATCTGGACAGCCGTTCTGTTTCTTATTAAGAAAGGCCATTTGTCTAAGCTTATACTCGGCGTTACTGTTGCGGCAATTGTGTTCTGCGAGGTTATCACAGCAGATACTGCGTCCTACGTTATGATGCGTGAGATGTCAGAATATATGGCAAAATACGACACGTATCAGGAAACTATTAATCACGTTGAAAAAACTGACAAATCGTTTTACCGTCAGGAGCTTTGTGAGCTTGACACAAGAATGGACCCCTGCCTTTACGGATATAACGGTATATCTGTATTTTCGTCAATGGCATATGAGAAGTATTCAGGCTTGCAGTATTCGCTCGGTATGTTCGGCAACAGGATTAACTCATATTCGTACAACACGCAGACGCCCGTTTACAATATGATGTATTCGATGAAATACCTGACAAAAACTGACGACCAGATTTCGCCGTCCGACGACTTCTATTCATCGTTTTACGCCGCAAAGGACGGCAAAACTGAGGTTTTCAGAAACGAATATTTCCTACCGATTGCCTTTGAAACGCCGAATGACCTTAAAGACTGGGACACAGCCGAAGGCGACCCGTTTGACGTTCAGGAGGACTTCATCGACAAGGCCGCTGGAGTAAGCGGAGCGTTTATTCCGTGCGAATATATATCTTCTAATACGATGGGCTGTACCTGTGAGGATATAACCGAAAACGGTATGTATTCCTTTTCTAAAGACGGCGACAATGACAGCGGAATAATTAATGTAACTATTGAAGCTGCAACCGACAGCAATCTTTACGTTTATATCAGTTCTTCCGAAATCGACAACGTCAATTACTTTTGGAACGACGAGGAGGATACCACCGACCAGTATATTGACGAGCCGTATATTATGGACCTCGGAAAGCATAAAAAGGGTGACGAAATCCGTATTGAGCTGAGCCTTGCTGGAATGGAAACGGACAGCTCGTCAGTTGAAATATATGCTTATAGCATAAACAAAGACGTTTTCACCTCGGCATACGATATGCTCAAAGCGGGTGCGCTTGACATAACGTCGTACAGCGACACTTGTATTGAAGGTACTGTTAATGCAGGATATGACGGATACCTTTACACTTCTATTCCTTATGACGAGGGCTGGAGCGTATATATTGACGGCGAAAAGGTAAAGACCTTTGAGCTTGGCGAATGTATGCTTGCTACTACAGTCAAGCATGGAAAGCATACAGTTAAGTACAAATATATGCCGAAGGGCTTTAACTACGGTCTGATTATTACTTCGGCAACATGGCTTTGCATTATTGTTTACGGCGTTTACCGCGTTCTTGTCGAAAAAGGCAAAAAAAGACGGGAGCAGAACAACAATACTGTTGATTTTTAGTATTGAACAGCAAATATATTTGTTGTAAAATATAAATACGTCGGGTAACCGACCAAAGTGTTATAAGAGAGGAGTTTAAAAATGCCAAGAATTACAGCACAAGAGGTACAGACAATTCCTTACGGTCCGCTGGGTATAATTGCCCTTCCAGGCTGCGAGGAGCTCGCAAAAAAAATCGACGATTTCATCGTTCAGTGGAGAGATGAACAGGTTGAAAAGCACGAGCACCTCATTTCCTTTTACGGATACCAGCGCGACACATATTTAATCAAGAACACCTGCGTTCGTTTCGGTTCTGGCGAAGGCAAGGTAGTTATCAACGATACAATCAGAGGCTATGATTTGTTTATCGTTGCTGACTGCTTCAACTATTCTGTTAAGTACAAAATGTACGGTATGGACGTGCCTAAGTCGCCCGACGACCATTATTCCGACTTAAAGCGCGTTATCTCTGCCGCTTCAAGCAAGGCAAAGAGAATTAACGTTATTATGCCGATGCTTTATGAAGGCAGACAGCACAAGCGCTCTTCAAGAGAATCGCTTGACTGCGCTATGGCTCTTCAGGAGCTCATTGACCTTGGCGTAGAAAACATTATAACCTTTGACGCGCACGACCAGAGAGTTCAGAACTCCATCCCGCACAAATCATTTGAAAACGTAATGCCTACATACCAGATGATTAAGGCGCTTGTTGAAACTGTTGACGATTTATCAATCGACCCAGAGCACCTTATGATTATCTCTCCCGACGAGGGCGCTATGCACAGATGTATTTATTTTGCAACTCAGCTCGGCGTTAATCTTGGTATGTTCTACAAAAGACGCGATTATACAAAGATTGTCGACGGCAGAAATCCGATTGTCGCTCACCAGTATCTTGGTGAAAGCGTTGAGGGCAAGGACCTTATTATCGTTGACGATATGATTTCTTCGGGTGAAAGTATGCTTGAGGTTGCAAGAAAGCTCAAGGAGCTCAAAGCAAACAGAATTTTTGTATGTTGCTCGTTCGGTCTTTTCTGTAACGGTCTTGACGTATTTGACAAGGCGCACGAGGAGGGCATTTTTGAAAAACTCTATACTACAAACGGTATTTATCAGTCCCCTGAGCTTCTAAGCCGCGACTGGTACGAAAGCGTTGAGCTTTCTAAGTATCTCGCTTACTTCCTTGACACAATTAATCACGATTTATCTGTATCCTCCCTGCTTGATTCTTCGAGCAAAATCCACAAACTTCTTGTTGATAAAGGACTGAAATAAAATGAAAATCAAAAAATTAAGCAAAAAACAAGTAATTGCAATAATTGTTGTAGCAGTAATACTTCTTGTAACCGTCCCGACGGGAATTTTCTGCACGGTAAAAAAAGAATCGCCGATAGAGATGGTAACAAATATCTTTACTGACGAGGATGAGCTTATCAGCAAGTGGCAGGGCGAAAAAGCCGTATCCGCTTATGAATTTAAAGAGGACGGCACGTACGAAAGCTTTATCAGCACGTTCAGCTATACTGGAACGTACGTTGTTTCGGGAAACAAGCTTACGCTGACAAATCCAGGCTCAGAAGGCAGAGTCGTTTACAAGTACAACGTTACAAACGGCGGCAAGGAGCTTCACCTTACGCTTATTGAGGAAAACGGACAGAAGAAAACGGAATCCGACGAGCTCGTTTTCAAGAAGGTTGACCACATCAACACAAAATCCTTTACCGATATCCTGACTGATTTTGCAAAAGAACAGGCAAGCCAGAAAGAGGAAAACGAGGAAGCTTCAACAGAAAAGGCTGATGAAACAACCGAAGCTGAAGAAGATACAACTGAGGAAACCTCTGAAAGCGTAGAAGAAACAGAAGAATAGATATTGAAACAGCACGATGCTTCGTGCTGTTTTTTTACGTTAAGTCAATTGCAGCAAGCATAAAACAAAAAAATCTTCATACTAATTACCGAAGGGGTAATTTTATGAAGAAGTACGACGTTGACAAAAGATGTGTTGAGCTTGGGGAGTACATAGCCGAAACGGGCGCAACTGTAAGACAGACGGCAGAGGTTTTCGGTATATCAAAATCAACAGTACATATTGACGTTACGAAGCGACTGAGGGAAATTTCGCCTACACTTGCAACACGCGTTGAGAGCGTGCTTGATTTCAACAAAGCTGAGCGTCACATACGCGGCGGAAATGCAACGAGAAAAAAATATAAAAATATAATATAACTGTTGATATCAACGCTTTAATGTGTTAAAATATAGTAAAGAGGTTGATATTATGAAACTTGGATTTATCGGCTGCGGTAATATGGCTTCGGCTATTATCGGCGGCATAATTAACAACAAAATCATTGAAGGAAGCAGCATTTACGTCTATGACATCTACGCTCCTTCAAGCGAAAAGCTAAATAAAGAATACAGCGTTAACGTCGCTGAAAGCGAAGCTGACGTAGTAAAAAATGCTGATGCAGTCGTTCTTGCAGTTAAGCCTAACGTAATCGGCAGCGTTTTATCAAAGCTCAACATTACACTTGAGGAAAGCGACACGCTGCTTATCTCTATCGCCGCGGGAAAGGATATTAAATTTCTGCGCTCTCACCTGTCGCACGACAACAGGATTATTCGCGTTATGCCTAATATTAACGCTCAGGTTGGCGCGGCTATGTCGGCGTTTACTGCTAACGAGCAGGCTACAGACGAGGACAAGCAGTTTTGTGAAAAGGTATTCAGCGGCGTAGGCAGAGTTATGGAGCTTGACGAAGGCTTCTTCCCTCTCTTTGGCGTTATTGCTGGCTGCTCCCCTGCTTTTGCCTATATGTTCATTGACGCGCTTGCACGAGCAGGTGTTCAAAACGGTATGAAGAAGGACGTTGCTCTTGAGATTGCGGCACAAGCCGTACTCGGCAGCGCCGAAATGATACTCAAAAGCGACAAGCACCCGTATGAGCTTATCGATATGGTATGCTCTCCAGGAGGAACGACAATCGAGGGCGTTTCTTCACTCAAGGCTGACGGTTTTGAAAACGCCGTAAACAATGCAGTTAAAAAAGCTGTTGAAAAAGACAGCAAATTATAATTTTTTTGTGCTAAGCACAGAAGGGAGTAAATTTATGAAGTACGAAATTCAAGGCGGTAATTTCCCAGTTGTTATTTGCACGGTTGATGCTAACGAAACGATGATTACCGAAGGCGGCGGAATGAGCTGGATGAGCCCCAATATGAAGATGGAAACAACATCTAACGGCGGCATCGGCAAAATGCTCGGAAGAATGGTTACAAAGGAAAGCATCTTCCAGAACAAATATACAGCACAGGGCGGCGAAGGCACAATCGCTTTTGCAAGCAGTCTGCCGGGTGAAATTATGGCTATCGACATTGCACCGGGTCAGGAATATGTTGCACAAAAGTCAGCATTTATGGCTTCGACAGCAGGTGTTGAGCTTTCAACCTTCTTCCAGAAAAAGCTCGGCGCAGGCTTTTTCGGCGGCGAAGGCTTCATTATGCAGAAGCTCAGCGGCTCGGGAACAGCTTTTGTTGAAATTGACGGCGCTGCAATTAAGTATAATCTTGCAGCAGGTCAGCAGCTTATCGTTGACACAGGTCACGTTGTTCTTATGAGCACAACCTGCAAAATGGATGTTCAGTCTGTTAAGGGCGTAAAGAATGTTCTTTTCGGCGGTGAAGGCTTATTCAACACAGTTGTTACAGGACCAGGTGAGGTTGTTCTTCAGACTATGCCTGTACCGAAGCTCGCTGCTTCAATTCAGCCATACATTGCAACATCATCTAATTAATTATAAAACAATTAAGACGGCTTGGGGTTTATACCCTTAGCCGTCTTTTGTTTGCATAACATAAATTGGATTACATATACTTTTTGATTTCGTCAACCTTGTTGAGCTTTTCCCACGGTACGTCGAGGTCTTCCCTGCCCATATGTCCGTAAGCGGCTACGTTCTTATATATCGGCTTACGAAGGTCAAGCTCTCTTATAATCGCTGATGGGCGAAGGTCAAACACCTTGTTTACGATTTCACTGATTTCGTCATCGTCCTTGACGCCTGTGCCGTACGTATCAACAAGAACGGAAACTGGCTTTGCAACGCCGATTGCGTATGCAAGCTCAACCTCGCACTTGTCGGCAAGTCCAGCCGCAACAACGTTTTTCGCAACCCAGCGCGCAGCGTAAGCGGCTGAACGGTCAACCTTTGTCGGGTCCTTGCCCGAAAATGCGCCGCCGCCGTGACGAGCGTATCCGCCGTAAGTGTCAACGATAATCTTTCTGCCTGTAAGTCCTGAGTCGCCCATAGGTCCGCCGATTACAAATCTGCCCGTAGGGTTAACGTAGAATACCGTGTCGTCGTCCATAAGCTCAGCTGGAACGGTAGATTTGATTACCTTTTCGATAATATCCTGTCTGAGCTGTTCAAGCGAAACGTCCTCGCTGTGCTGTGACGATACTACAACAGCCTTTACCTTAACAGGCTTGCCGTCGTCATATTCAACAGTAACCTGAGTTTTTCCGTCAGAATAAAGATACGGAAGCGTGCCGTTTTCGCGAACCTCGGTGAGCTTCTTTGAAAGCTTGTGAGCAAGTGAAATCGGAAGAGGCATAAGCTCTTCTGTTTCGTTGCAGGCATAGCCGAACATCATACCCTGGTCGCCAGCACCGTTGAGGTTGTCAGCGTCGTCCTCGTTATTCTTGAGCTCGTAAGATTTATCAACGCCCATAGCGATGTCGGGCGACTGCTTATCAAGAGCTGTAAGAACAGCGCAGGTGTTGCCGTTAAAGCCCTTCTTGTCGTCGTCATAACCGATTTCGCAAACAGTCTTGCGTACGATTGAAGGAATGTCAACCTGCGCCTTAGTGGTGATTTCGCCCATAACGAGCACCTGACCCGTTGTACAGCAGGTTTCGCAAGCAACTCGGGACATCGGGTCCTGAGCAAGCATTGCGTCTAATATAGCGTCTGAAATCTGGTCACAAATCTTGTCGGGATGTCCCTTTGTAACCGATTCACTTGTAAAAAGATATTTAGCCATAGCCTTCTCCTCTTTTTATTTCAATGTATAATGTAATATATACTAAATTATAATTAAAGTCAACACTTAATTATTTTTCAGGCATTTCAAGCGCATTCTGGTTCTGGTCCTTCATAAATTTTTCGGTGTTATAAAGGACGAGCGCGTCGTCAATACCAGTTTCCTTATCAATAAGCGCGTAAACGTCGTCGCTGAAATAACGCAAATCAACCATAATGATTTTTGAATAATTACAGCACAAAAACGGAATCATCGAATTTGCATATGAATCCTTGAACATAAGCAGCGTTTTGCCGCTGCCGCAGTCGGTCGTGATATCAACTCGCGCATAATTTCCGCCGAGGAAGTAATCGTACTTGCTCTTTTCGCCGAGCATTTCCTCGTTATACAGCGTGTTAGCGTTATCAGCCTCGCCGTTATAATTCACGTTTACTTTAACACCCGTGTCGTAAACGGTAATAGTATCGGGTTGAGCCTTAACCTGTACCTTATCAAACGTTGAGCCGAAAAAGTCCGTGCTGACGTCTTTTTTTGCTATGCCGTCAAGCGTAACGGGAGTATAAACGAGCGGCTCTGCAAGCGCCTGATATCCATAATACGCACCGAGATTTGTCCAATGATGGTCGGTTTTGTAATAGATATACTCGTCGTTATGCGCTCTGAGCGCACCGTAAAGGTCAGCGCTCTTTACACCTTGTGCAAGCTCAAGCGTTTCATCAGCTACATACTCCGTGTCGTAAGGCACGGCATTTTTTGGAAGAACGGTGTCAAGCACGCTCGCTTTTGACGGAACAAAAGCGCAAACCGTATTTATACCCTTATCGTTGAGATAAAGTAAAAAGTCCGAGAGCATATCTTCGTTATAGCTTATATCGTCGCTGCTGAAATCAGCAGGAAGATACTTTTCAATTAAGTAACCGTCCTTGCCGAAATACACGCCGTTCAGATCTTTTCTGCCGAGAGCGCGCATAATATCCGTCTTGACCGTAACAAAAAAGCTGCGCCACTCAAACTGGTCGCTGAGGTATTCCTCATAGTCCTTCTGGAACGAGCCGTCAAGGATTGTATCAAGGCTTATATCGGGCATAGTCATAAGCGCCCTGTTTTCATCGACTGAAAAGTCGCTCTTTTTACCAAATACAGAAAATGAGGTAAAGAAAACGACAACAGCCAGAAACGTGCATATTATGCTGATACTAAGTTTCTTTTTCATAATTACCTCTAAAATCTGAAATACAAAAACGGATTATATGAGTCCGACACAAGAAACGCAACAGACAGCGCCATTACAACGACTGTAAACACAATCTGCACTGCAGTTTTTGCTTTGTCGGATTTGAATGCGGCTCTGTACAGCTTTTTCGGATAATCAGTTGAAAAGATTATTCCGAGAACAAGAACAGCCGCGTAATTTGCAAGATAGTACAAGGTGCCTGCGTCAGCAAACGGCGCTTTTCCGAGAAGCACGCTGATGTAGTATCCGCCGTCCGCCATATCAGGATAAGCGAAAATCGCCCAGCCGATTACGAACAGTACAACCGTGTAAATATGACACACAAACGAAGGCGCCTTGTCAAGCCATTTTTTAAGCACGAATTTTTCTATAACAAGGATTACAAAGTAATACAGTCCCCATATTACAAAGTTCCACGAAGCGCCGTGCCACAGTCCCGTAAGCGCCCACACAACAAAGAGGTTGAATATCTGTCTGCCCTTGCCCTTGCGGTTGCCGCCGAGCGGGATATAGAGATACTCCTTGAAAAACGAGCTGAGTGAAATGTGCCATCTGCGCCAGAATTCAGTTATGCTCTTTGACTGATAGGGATAGATAAAGTTTTCGTTAAACTTGAAGCCGAACATCCTGCCGAGTCCGATCGCCATATCAGAATAACCCGAAAAATCAAAGTAAATCTGAAGCGTAAAGGCGACGATTCCGAGCCACGCCGTAGCTGTGCTGATACCAGAAGTGTTACCTGCAATCTCTGTAAACATTTCGCCAACGGTGTTAGCAATAAGCACCTTCTTTGACAGACCGAGCATAAAGCGTTTGATGCCGTATGCGAAATCATCAACAGTTTCTGTTCTTGATTTAAGCTCGCGCGCAACAGTTTTGTACTGAACGATAGGTCCTGCGATTAGCTGCGGGAACATCGAAACGTAAGCGCCGAAGGTGATAATATTGTGCTGTGCGTCTACCCTGCCCCTGTATACGTCAATCGTGTACGAAAGCGTCTGGAAGGTATAAAAGGAAATACCGATAGGAAGCGTAACGTCAAGATTTTCTATGCTCGCTCCGAACAGCTGATTTGTTGTATCAATAAATAAGTTGCTGTATTTGAAGAAGCCGAGCAGTCCGAGGTTTACACAAACAGAGCAGAGCAAAGCTAACTTTGCTCCGACGTCTTTTCCCCTGCTTCGGGAGTATTCAATTAGCCTGCCCATTGAATAATCAAGTACCGTTGAAAACAGCATCAACAGTATGTATATCGGCTTGTCCCAACCGTAGAAAATCAGCGAAACAACGAATAATACGAGGTTTCGCCAATTCTTAGGTGATACAAAGTACAGTATTAAAACAATGGGTAAAAACCTGAATAGAAATAAAATACTGCTGAATATCATTTATTTTAATGTTTTTTTAAGTGCTTTTACTGCTTTTTTATTTGCTGACGTGTCGATCATCACTACGTATACGAAGTTGCCCTTTGTACGTATTTTTGCATTTTTGAAGAGCTTTTTACCCTTAGGTGAAAGGTAGTTCTTCATCGAGGATTCCTCGTTGGACACATAATTCGTAATCTGAGTTTTGACAGACTTAACCT
>JAFWKC010000094.1 GCA_017514345.1 Eubacterium sp. | reverse complement strand
ACGTTTACGCTTTCGTTTTTGTCAGTTTCCTCTGTTTCCGTTGAAAGAGTTTCGTAGCTGTTTACGTTATCTTCGTTCTTCAGAACTTTAACAAAAGTACTGAAAATTATCTTGATATCAAGCCATAATGATTCGTGGTCAACGTACCAGACGTTAAGTCTGATTCTCTCGTGCCATTCAACCTCTTTGCGTCCGTGAGTCTGCGCCCATCCCGTAATTCCAGGTCTGACGTCAAACATTCTGAGCTGTTCAACGTCATACTCGCTTACGTCCCACGGATGATAAGTGAGCGGCGGACGCGGTCCGACAAAGGACATATCGCCTTTGAGAATATTAAACAGCTGAGGTATTTCATCAAGGCTTGTAGCTCTAAGAATTTTGCCGACCTTGGTAACTCTGAAATCATCACTGCCACTATACACGCCGCTTCCCATGCTTTCTGCGCCTACGCACATAGAGCGGAATTTGTATATTTCAAATACCTTCGTATTTTTGCCGAGCCTTTCCTGTTTGAATAAAACAGGACCTTTGCTGTCGAGCTTTATAGCAATTGCGATAATCAGCATTATCGGAGAAGCAATTACAATTCCGAGAAAGCTAAGTAAAAAATCAAAGCATCGTTTTATGTGTCTGTACATATATTGCATTCCATTCCACGTTTTATTTATTATATTATAATATATAGTTGATGTCAAACATTTTATTTGGAAATTATACAAAAAAATGGAAAAATAGCTATAAAAACAAAAAAACACCGCCTTAAAAGGCGGTGTAAATCGATAATATTATAGATATCTAACAAAAATCATCACAGTTGAAATCGCAAGAACTATAAAGGTAGCAGGCACAAGCTTGACGCAATATTTGCCCCAGCTAATCGAATAGCCCTCTTTTTGTGCAACGGAAGTACCTACAACGTTCGCAGAAGCACCGATTGGCGTTGCAGAGCCACCGATATCCGTACCCATTGAAAGCGCCCACGCGAGCGTCGGAAGCGCAACTCCAGAGGTAGAAGCAATACTGCTGATAACAGGTATCATAGTAGCCGCAAACGGAATATTATCAACAAATGCGCTTGCTATTGCAGATACCCAGATGATAATTGCAATCATAAGCATAATATTGCCGCCGCTAATCTTTTCGATAAACTCAGCAATAAGAACGAGAACGCCAGTCTGCTCAAGTCCGCCGACAACAATGAAGAGTCCAATGAAGAACAGAAGCGTTTTGTAGTCAACCTTTTTGAGCATCTCTGGTACGTGCTTCGGCGCAGTTATCAACGTTATCGCGGCAATAAACACGCCTATTGTAGCAACCGTAAGCCCAGTTTTTGCGTGTGATACAAGAAGTACAACGGCGCAAATAAATATAATACAGCTTACAATAAAGCCCGGCTTGTCCTCAATTGCAGTTTTGGGGTCAGGCATTGAGGAAGGGTCAATAGGCTCGCCGTCAGTCTTAAGCTCTTTCCTGTAAACAAGGTAAAAGTAAACAAGTATAATTACAAGGCCGACTGCAGCGATAAGACCTGTATTTGTAAGGAAATCAACGAACGTATAGCCAAGCGAAGTACCGATGATGATATTTGGCGGGTCACCGCACATTGTTGCAGAGCCGCCGAGATTTGCACAGAAAATTTCTGACAGAATCATCGGTATCGGGTTGAATTTAAGGAGCTTTGCAAGCTCTATAGTAACAGCCGCAAGGAAAAGTATTACCGTAATACTGTCAATAAACATCGACAACACGGCAGCCATAACCATAAACACTATGAATATCGGAATGGTCTTGTACTTAACCATTTTTGCAAGAAGCATACACAGCCAGCGGAAAAAGCCGACTCTTGCCATGCCCTCAACCATAACCATCATACCGCCGATGAATATGATTGTTGCCCAGTTAATACCAGACGCTTCGCCTTCCCCCTCGCCGTGAGTAATCCAGAAGTCTTTAGTAGCAATTATCTTGTAGTTTAGCGTTTCGACAACTGCGTCAATACTGTGCATACAAATGCCGAATACTACAATTAAGGTAAGTGCGCCCGCACAAAGAGTTACAATATGACGCGGAATCTTTTCGGAAATGATAAGTCCAAACATTATCACAAATATTGCAACAGCGCAAATCGGAGCTGCCATATTACCCCTCCTTTTAAGGAATATATTTTTACCAAATGAGATAATAACACATTTTTATATTTTTATCAACCATAAATAATTTTTTGTCAAACTCATAAAAAAACGCCTGAACAAAAATCATTCAGGCGCATTAACGTTACGGAATAATCTTTTTAATGAGTCCGCTAAGTTTACTGATT
>JAFWKC010000093.1 GCA_017514345.1 Eubacterium sp. | reverse complement strand
TATCGATTGCGGCTGTGCTCTTACAGACCCAGTAATCACCGCTATCGAGAGCTCAGACATTATCTTTACTGTTAACGACGTTAACATCCTTTCGCTCAAGAGAGCTAAGGTTTGCCTTAACGTTATCCAGCAGCTCAATCAGAAAGATAAGGCAAGACTCATTATTAACAAAAATATTAAGAAGAACAACGTTACAATCGAGGACTTCGAAAACCTTCTTGGAATTCCTGCATATTCAGTTATTTCAAGCGACTTCAAGACCGTTAACTCATCACTTAATAACGGTCAGCCCGTAACAACCTACAAGCCACGTTCACCTATCGCAAGAGATATTGTTGAGCTTGTTGACAAAATGGTAATGGACAGAGAGGGCAAGGTCGACAAAACTAAGAAAGCAAAGAGGTTTAACGGATAATGGGACTTCTTGACAGATATACTTCCAACGAAGAGGCAAACGCTCCTGATGAACAGCAGGAGCAGGAAACGAGAGCTGCAGGCAGAGCGACAAGACTGCAGAGTGATGACCCGTTTGCCGATACAAAAACAACTATCCATAACGCGATAGTTGAAAAACAAATTTCAGAAAACGTTACGGTTACCGAAGACGGTATGCGCGCTCTCATCAGAGAGTACGTCGAAAAGCCAGAATACGGTATTCCGAGAATTGACAGAGATGTTGTAGCCGAAGAGCTCTATGATGACATCATGGGCTACGGACCTATTCAGCCGCTTGTAAACAGCGATGAATACAGCGAAATCATGGTTAACGGACCGTATCAGGTTTATGCTGAGCGTAAGGGTAAAATCATTCTTACTGACATTCAGTTCAAGGACACAGGACATCTTATGCAGATTATCGACCGTATCGTTACAAAGGTTGGTCGTCACGTTGACGAGGCAAGCCCTATGGTTGACGCACGTCTTCCAGACGGCTCCCGTGTAAACGTAATTATTCCTCCTGTTTCGCTTGTAGGCCCCGTGCTTACAATACGTAAGTTCAGCAAAAAGCTTATTACGGCGCAGACACTTATTGCACTTGGTTCTGCAAATCACAAAATGCTTGCCTTCCTTGAAGCGGCCGTAAAGGGTAAGCTGAACATTATCGTATCAGGCGGTACAGGTTCAGGTAAAACGACACTTCTTAACATTCTTTCAAGCTATATTCCAGATGATGAAAGAATTGTTACCATCGAGGACTCAGCCGAGGTTCAGCTCAAGCAGGAGCACGTAATCACGCTTGAGAGCCGTCCAGCCAATATGGAAGGACAGGGTAGAATCAGCATCAGAGATCTCGTAGTTAACGCACTTCGTATGAGACCTGACCGAATTATCGTCGGTGAGGTACGTTCAGACGAAACACTCGACATGCTTCAGGCGATGAACACAGGTCACGACGGTTCACTTACCACAATCCACGCAAACTCACCGCGTGACTCGATTTCGCGTATCGAAACAATGGTTATGATGTCTGGCTCCGAGCTTCCATCAAAGGCTATCAGGGACCAGGTTGCATCGGCTATTAATATCATCGTTCAGCAGGCGCGTCTGAGAGATGGTACAAGAAAGATTGTATCAATATCCGAGATTGTCGGTATGGAAGGCGACGTTATTCGTATGCAGGAAATCTTTGCTTACGAAACTGCGGGTGAAATGGATACTGACGGAAAATTCAAGGGCGAATTCAAATCAACGGGTATTGTACCTAAGTGTATTGATAAAATTAAAGAGAACGGAGTTGTTGTAAGCAATGATTGGTTCACTTCCTAATATCGTAATTGTTCTGGCGTTATCGCTCACTTTTGCGCTTCTTGCATTTGTGCTCGTGTTCATTATTGCTTCAGCACTCTCCGCTGATAAAATCGCAGCCGAGAAACGACTTGAAGAGCTCAATAAATACGAGGGCGATGTTTCGGAGGTTGCACTTGTAAAGAACGAAAGCAAGACGCGCCGTAACCGAAGAAAGCGTCAAAGGCAGCACAGCCGATTTGACGAAAAGGTCGGTAATGCAATTTACAAACAGCTTCAGTCTGCGGATATTAAGATGCGACCTGAGGAATTTCTGATGGTCTGGCTGATTTTAGCCTTTCTTCCCGCAGCAATTGTAATGCTGTTCACGAAGAAGATTGTATTGTTGATTGTTCTGATAATCGCTGGCGCAGTTCTTCCCGTTGTTTATGTTAAGCGTAAACAAAAATCAAGAGTTAAGAAGTTTGAAGAGCAGCTTTGCGATGCACTTATGATTTGCTGCAGCTGTCTTCGTTCAGGTCTTAGCTTCAATCAGGCGATGGAAACCATCGCAAAGGATATGGACGCACCTATTTCAGTAGAGTTTTCTACTGTTGTTCGCGAGGTTAATATGGGTTACTCAATGGATGAGGCGCTTGAAAACCTCGGCGAAAGAATAAAGAGTAAGTACGTTGACCTTATGGTTTCAGCCGTACTCGTTCAAAGACAGACTGGTGGTAACTTATCGAAAATTCTTGAGAATATTTCCGATACCATTCGTGAGAGAATTAAGCTGAAAAGGCAGCTCAAAACGTCTGTATCATCAGGTAAGATGTCAGGTCTTATCGTAGGCGCAATGCCTGTAGTAATCCTTGTTATGTTTACGCTTATCAATTACGATTTCGTAAAGGTGCTGTATACTGACCCAAAGGGTAATATGCTTCTTGGCATAGCAGC
>JAFWKC010000092.1 GCA_017514345.1 Eubacterium sp. | reverse complement strand
TAATATTGATAGTTCTATTAGACGCATGTCGCGTATTTGTATATAATTCATTCACTTTTATTAGTTTTTAATAGTCATCACTGCCTACTGCTTGGTTTTTCGCATTAGAATGCGATGATTTGCGTTTTTTAGCGAACCCTGTTCGGTTTTTCGCGTTAGATGGTGCAGATTTGTGCCTTTCTGCGAATGAAGCTGTACTTTGTGTACAGCGAGTGAGTAAAAGGTGCAAAGCTGCGCCATATAACGCGAAAAAAACTCCCGACCTGCTGGTCGGGAGCCGTTAATTTTATTTACTTGTACATTGGACTTTACCTCTATTAATTATTAAGGTAACTTAACTAGCCCATTGGATTATACCTTTCTTTAATAATTGTTGATACTCGTTCGTACTAACTTAGAACATTGGAGTTTTCCCTTCTTTAAGGATTGTTGATATTCGTTCGTACTATGTTAGAACATTGGTATATCCTCATTATATTATTAATTAAGATTTAAACTCTACCCAATTTATTTATAGAGTATCTCTACTCTGATTATCAGCAGGAAAATAATCTTATATAACTTTACTATTTAGTTTTAGTCGACACCTGTAAGTATTTTTCCAATCCCTGCTAATAACTTTTTTCTTCTTTTACAATCATGTGATCCGTAGGTAATTCCGTTTTACCTCTGTCGACCAAAATATCTCATTATTTTATTGGGATACTTTACAGGTGGCTGAACTATCAATCTGAAGTTTCATCATAGCTTTCAGCCTCCTTATTAAATTTGAACCTTGGCTCTAACAAATCTCTGCTTTATTAATTCTGAGCCCTCTCTTAAGTTCAACCTTATAATAGCACACCTTTTGTCGTTTGTCAATAGTTTTTTTCAACATTTTTTATTTTTTTTGTAATAATTTAACAACAAGCTATTCCCTATTGACTATTTTATATTAATTTAATATAATAAAGGAAATAAAACGAATTGTGGTGATAATAATTATGGATATGGAAAAAGATTTATACGAGCCTGATATTATTTCGGTAAACGACGAGGACGGAAACGAAATACTTTTCGAGCTTCTTGAAAGATACGAAACAGACGAGGACGTGTACGTTGCAATCACAGAATACCGTGATGATGACGAGGATATCGTTGAGGCTGATTTTGAAGTTATTATCCTCAAGGTCGTTGAGGACGAAAACGGCGACGAATATCTTGAAGAAATTCAGGACGATATGGAATACGAACAGGTATCGGATATACTTATGGCAAAGGTTGAGGAAAAGTACGAAGTAGAGTACTTTGAGCCTGAGCAGTAATCGTTGAACTACGGCGGGCGTGAACTACGGCGGGCGTGAACTACAGCTGGCGTGAACGAATCTGTGTGTCTCGACAACCAAGCGCTTAAATAACCCGAACAATTATAATTTAGGGATTTGGACTCCTGGTATGGTTTGCAGACCTCCCTTTTTTAAGGACGTTGGGAGCAGTAAAATACAAGGGACGAAACCCACCTGCGTTAAACAGCAGGTTATCTTCAGCCTTGGCGGACATACGGATTTTTATAGAAAAACAGAACCTCGCAAAAGGTTCTGTTTTTTTATTTATACGTATTATATGTCCACAACAGAGTTTCTATTAATACAAGTCTGTTTTTCTTCCACGTCGTTTTGTACTCCTTTTTACTCAGCGGGCGATTACCATTTCCCGTTTCTATCGTAAGTGTAGGAACGCCCATCTTGTACCCCGACCACTCGCCGAAATACGGTCCGAGCTTCGGTTTGCCCTGTGATGCTTTTGCATCCTTATAGCCGTTGAGCTTTTTTATTGTGATAAATAATGATTTGTTCCTGTTTCTTAATTCTCCAGTCTGCAGAAAATCCCAATAAATAATTGAGCCTGACGAATGAAACGCGATAACAGTTTTCGGTTTAACGCTTTTATAATGATTTATCAGTGCTTTTGTTTCGCGTTCGCTTACAGCAGCCTTGCCTTTATAAAACGAGTTTCCAGGTTTGTATACGCCGCTGTCGTTCGACTTCCATTTTAGCGGAAAGTTTCTGTTAATATCAACGCCGCGCGCATTAGCCTTCCATCTTGTGTAATAGCTTTTTTTGCCGCCGCCGTATTTTTTGCACATAGACTTTATGCTTTTCCTGAGCTTTTTATCCTTAATCCCCTTTGCGCCATACTGACTTATCGTTACGCCGTCGGGATTTGCCATAGGAATAATGTGCATACACACGCTGTCAAGAAGCTGTGACACCTTTTTGCCCTTATATGCATTATTGTAATTTTTGCATATTGCTTCTACCTGACGCATAACAAGCAGCGAATTTGTATATTCCCTGCCGTGAATAGTTGACTGAATAATAATATGATTTTCTGCATCTTGATTTCCGAGCACAAGCTCATATATTTCACGGTTGTCATACGTTTTGCCAATGCTATTATAGTCAAGAATATCCGTATATTCTGCTCTTAGTTCCTTTATGTCAGCGCAGAGCGCCTTATAACTGTACTTAACGGATTTATCGCTGATAATATGAAGTCCGCTGTCAGAATACGCTGCAGGCTCGTTTTCTTCTGCTGAAGCAGTAACAGTACAGCTAAAAACGCAAAATGAAAAGAGCAGCGTAAGAAGCAAAAATAATATCTTTTTTATCATAATTCACCAAATAAATAACCGCCCCGCAAAGCGAGGCAGTTAGTAATTATTAATTATTCACCGCGCATACCGATAAGGTTTGCTTTTCCTTCAAAGGCTTTCTTTGAAAGTGCGATAGAATCGAAGATTGAAGCCTCAATATCATCAGGAGTGCATCCAAGCTCCTTAGTATCGTCAGTCGGAATGAAGAGATTCATATCCATAATATCAGCAAGTCCTACTGGGTCGATACCAGACTCGATGCCCTTCTTTGCATAGTCCTTCCTCATTGTAAGACCGAATGCCTTGAACATCCACTTTGGAACGCCGACAATCTTTCTGTCCTCGATACCGTCCATAGCTCTGTAAACAATCTTGAGGAATTCTTCCCAAGTCATATTGTAGCAGGAAATACCGTAAGCTCTTGCGCCCTTAACCTGCTCTGCAGCGCCAACGATAGCCTCGCCAACCTGACGTACTGTAAGCATAGCCGTGCCGCCCTTTGAATACATCGTAACAGGCATTTTTTCAAAACGCTGAAGCTGTTCAATAAGGATAACCCAAACAGGCTTTCTTCCTGGCTGTGTGCCGAAGATGTAAGGAAGCTCAAGAACTGCTACGCCCATATCGTCGTCAGCATACTTGAAAGCAACCTCTTCCTGGTCAAGTCTTGAACGGATGTACGGGTGCTTTTCACCGAGCTTCATATCAGGACGGTCCTTAGCGAGCCATGCGAAATATGAGCCGAGAACAACACATCTTTTAACGCCGCACTTCTTAGCCATAGCAAGACAACGGTCAACAGGGTCGATATTGAACTTCTTGTATGCATCGTATACGGGTGCAGGAAATTCAACACGCTCGTCAACGCCTGCTGCATAAACAAATGCGTCAACGCCTGTCATAGCCTTTTCAAGCTCTTCGTCAGTAAGCTCAAGGAAGTTGCCGAATTCAATTTCCATTTCTTCTGGAATCGGTGCGCCCTCTGGAAGAGGAGGAAGCGCGATAGTCTTTACCTTGTGGCCTCTGTCAATGAAAATCTGAGCAGCTGCCGAGCCAAGCAGTCCTGTGCCGCCAAAAATAAGAACATTCATAAATTTTACCTCCGTTGCTGTTAAGCAATTATTTATTCATTATCATTTATTATAACATTATAGTTAGTCTTAGTCAATCACGAATTAACAATATATGCCCAGTCACGTCCGTTGATATAGCCGTCGTTATTAGTGTCGGCGTAAATATGGTAAGAAAGAAGATTATCATTGAAGTATTCCTTCTTATCAATTGCAACTACCGTGCTTTGGTCATCATACGTCTGATATACAAGGTTTCCGTCAACACTGCCGAGGGAAATCAGATATCCCGTTTTTGAAAACGCAGTATACTTTGTGCCGTTCATAGTAACGGCATAAATATTATTATAATCATTAACAAAGAATTTTCCGTCAAGGTACAGAAGGCGAATTAATATATCGCGATGCGGTATCTCGTGCATTGTACCGCTGCTGTCTTTAGCATAACGGGTAATACTAAAAGTCGCCGCACGGTAACTCGTTCCGATTGTGGTTTCTGTACCGCCTGTGGTGCGCTTCGTCAAAACTGCGTTTTGACTGTTGTAATTAGGATTCATATAGTAATAATCACCGTTAACAGTGTATATCCTTGAATTAACATCGTCCCAGAAAGCGCTGTCATAAGAAGTATCGGTTGCATTCGCCGCATCGTATGTGAGGTAATTATAGTGATACATACCGTTTTCGCTCTGGAAGAAGCTGTCACTTTTCATAAAGCACGTATGATACGCAAGTCCGTAAGTGTTTTCTGCGTCGTTAAAATCGGCGTTATCAAACGTGATATCAACATTATACCATTTGCCATCAATTTTGACTTTGTTCCATGCGTGCTCCATATCGTCAGAGGAAACGTATTCACAATCAATTCCAAGCTGCTTTAAAAGGTATGAATATGTCAGCGTATATCCCGCGCAAACAGCGATATTGTTTTTTAAAAAGCCGTATGCCGAATGGTATATATCCAAATCAAGAGAGCTGTCGTAGTAGCCGTTTGAATCGTAAATATTCGGGTATATGGCATAAGCGCATATATAGTCGTGAAGCGTAAGCGCTTTTTGCAAATCAGACATAGAGGAGTCAACCTCCTTCAAAGCCTTTTCAACGCCTGCATAAAAGATATCAAGCGCGGCTTCCACCTCGTTTTGCTCCATAGCGTACTGAGGTACTATTGCAGTAACCTTGCCTGACGATTGACTGTAATAAAAGCGATACGAGCTTGAAACATAAAACAAATCAGGGTTATCATTAATAACGTTTGAATAGAATGCGTCAACTTCATCCTGTGAAAGCTGCGCCTGGCTGACGTCAATTCTGTTAGAATAACTGAGAAGCCCCATATACACGTTATTTGCAACTGTATCGAGCGTTGACTGAGGGGCGGCGCGATGTATGCTTTCGCCTGTAGCTATGTCAAATTCGCCCTCTTGTAAAAGCGTTGCTTCGCCCTCGCCTACGCGCACCTGCGCAAAGGAAATAAGCGGTGCACACATCAGAAGCACCGATACAGCGGCAAGTATTATTGCAAAAATGCGTTTTTTCTTTTTCATACAATCACCTGATTATATAATAATGTAAAAAAATAATAGTGTCAAGGAAATTCCCTGACACTTTATTAATCATTAAACAGGATGCACCTTATTTTCGATGTCGTCGTGCTTTGAATCAAGACCGTATTTTTTGTCGCGGCGCTTTTCAAAGAACTTTATTGCAACATTTTCAAACTGAGCATAGGAAAGAATATCCTCATCGCTCTCATAAAATTCAGAAATTTCGCTCTTGAACTGCTCGATTGTATCCGTAAGCAAATCGGCAGGACGGCAATCGATAATATCGTCGTCGCCGACAATCTTCTTTCTGAACTCAGGGTCAATAGCGCAGGGCGTCTTTCCGTACTTACCTGCAACCATATCCTTGAATTCCTTAGTTACCATCTTGTAGCGTTCGCCCATAATGATGTTGAACACAGCCTGTGTGCCGACAATCTGTGACGTCGGGGTTACAAGCGGCGGATAACCTGAATCCTCACGTACGCGCGGAACCTCTGCGAGCACGTCCTCGAGCTTATCCTCTTTGCCTGCCTGCTTAAGCTGATTGTTAAGGTTAGAAAGCATACCGCCTGGCACCTGATAAAGCAGAGTGTTAGCGTCAACGCCGAGCATCTTCGGGTCAAGAAGTCCTTCGTCAAGATACTTCTGGCGAAGCGGCATAAAGAAATCGCGGATTTCGGTAAGCGCCTTAATATCAAGGCCTGTATCGTACTCCGTACCCTTAAGAGCCGCAACCATACTTTCGGTAGCTGGGTGCGAAGTACCCATAGCGAGTGGCGACATAGCAGTATCAATAACATCTACGCCAGCTTCGATGCCCTTAATGTGTACCATAGAAGCAAGTCCCGACGTGTAATGCGCGTGAAGCTGAATAGGAATGCTAACAGTTTCCTTAAGCGCCTTAACAAGGTCGTACGTGCCGTACGGAGTAAGAAGTCCAGCCATATCCTTTATACAGATAGAAGCCGCTCCAGCCTCTTCAAGCTGCTTAGCATAGTTACAGTAATACTCGATATCAAATACTGGACCAGTCGTGTAAGAAATTGCAGCCTGAACATGTCCGCCGTACTTATTAGCGGCATTAATTGCAGTCTGGAGATTACGCACATCGTTAAGCGCGTCAAAAATACGCAGAATATCAATACCGTTATCAATACTCTTCTTAACGAAATAATCAACCACCTCGTCAGAATAGTGACGGTAGCCGAGCATATTCTGGCCGCGGAACAGCATCTGAAGCTTTGTATTCGGACACTTTTCGCGTATGGTGCGAAGTCTTTGCCACGGGTCCTCATCGAGGAAGCGAAGGCAGGAATCAAACGTCGCGCCGCCCCAGCATTCAAGCGAATGGAAGCCGACCTTATCCATTTTTTCGAGAATATCAACAAATTCGTCCGTTCTCATTCTCGTTGCAATAAGCGACTGATGAGCGTCACGGAGAACGGTTTCGGTAATTCCGATTTTAGCCATAATTTACCTCTTGTGAATGAAGAATTATAATAATTAGTTCATTGTAATGAGCGTCTGACCTGCGTCGACTGTGTCGCCCTTAGCAACGTTGATTGTAGCGATTGTGCCGTCCTGAGGAGCAACGATGTCATTTTCCATCTTCATAGCCTCAAGCACGATAAGAACGTCGCCTGACTTAACTGCTGTGCCTGCCGCAACCTTAACGTCAAGAATGTTGCCTGGCATAGGAGCGTCAACATTTACTGAGCCTGCTGCGCCCTGAGGAGCTGCAGGTGCAGGTGCGGGAGCTTCAGCAGGAGCTGCAGGAGCTGCCATAGGAGCAGGTGCTGCTGCAGGAGCAGTAGCCGCTGCAGGTGCAGATGCTGCGCCTGTGCCCTCTTCAACTGTTACGTTATAAGGTGTTCCGTTTACTGTAATCTTGTAGTTTTTCATATCATTAATCTCCTTTATAAACAGAGTTTATTTAACAGAATGTTTTCTTGGTAAGGTTGTTTCTCTTTTGCCTGAGAGCATAT
>JAFWKC010000091.1 GCA_017514345.1 Eubacterium sp. | reverse complement strand
TGATAAGCTGATTGCAGTATACTGAATACTGAATGCTAAAATGGGTATGGGCAGAGCCCATCTCAGGCTGAATACTGAATACCGAATACTGAATACTAAATTACCTGCGTTCCGCCTACAGGTCTGATAATCAGCACGTAGCACTTATCCTTGCCGAAAACGCTTTCAATCGTCGTCTTGTATGTATCGAGCAAATCGTTTGGTACAAACGCCTGAATTGTGCCAGCAAAGCCGCCGCCGTGTACTCTCCACGCACCCTTGCCCTTGAGTATTTCCTCGCTGATTGCAAGCGCAAGAGAAAGCTTCTGCTCTGTTGGATTTTTCGGTGAAAATACGTTTTGATTAAGCTCGTATGAGGATTTTCCGCTTTCAAGGATAATTTCCTTGAAGCCTTCAAAATCGCCGCTTTCAAGACATTCAACAGCCTTGTCAACGCGCTTGTTTTCGTTATAGAAATGAATTGCTCTGAGTATCGCTCTGTCATTAACCTTGCCAGTAAGCTCAGGAATACGCGAGAAGAATTCCTCGTACGATATTTCGCGAAGAACGTTCTTGCCGAGCGCCTTTGCAACTGCCTCCATTTCGCTTCTTACAGCCGCGTAATCGTCAGTAAGGTCGGAGTGATTTCCGCCTGTATCAACTATGCAAAGCGAGTGACCTGACTTTGAAAAATCAAAATCAACCTTCTTGATAACAGGATTTTCAGTCGATTCTAAATCGATAGTAACAAAGGTGCCAACGGACGCAGCCATCTGGTCAAGCAGTCCGCACGGCTTGCCGAAGAACACGTTTTCGCTGTACTGAGCAACCTTTGCGATATCAACTGCGCTGATTTTTCCGTCGTTGAACATATACGATATAACGGAGCCGAGAAGCACCTCGAACGCAGCCGAGGACGACAGTCCCGAGCCGCCCATAACGTCGCTCGTCGTGTATGCGTCAAAGCCCTTTACCTCAAAGCCAAGATTTTTAATACCCGCTGCAACGCCCTGAACAAGCGAGGTCGAGTCGCCGTAGCGGCTTTCCTTCGGCTCAAGGTCCGTAAGGTCGGCAACGTTCATCCTGTGTCCCTTTGACTTAACGCGGATAATATCCTCGTTATTTTCGCTTACAACGGCGATTGCGTCAAGGTTAATGGAAGCCGCAAGCACCTTGCCGTTATTGTGGTCGGTGTGGTTTCCGCAGACCTCCGTTCTGCCTGGAGCGGACATAATGCTTACGTCGCGGTCAAAGCCGAAAAGCTCGCCAAACTCGTTAAGAGTCATAATATAGCGCGGCTTCTGCTCGTTAACAAACGCGTCCGTTACGTAAACTGCTTTGAGATTTTCGTCAAATCTGCCGTTTTCGATTGCGGTAATTAATTCCTTTACTTTCATAGCTACTCTCCTGTAATATTATAAAACTATTTTGTATTTTTCCTTTTGGCTGTAAATCAGAAGCGTCTGTGTCATCTGATTTGATTTTATTCCGTAGAATACGTTGAATATCAAACTCGAAAAGCCCGTAAACGCGACAACTACTATCAACAGCGACAAAAACTGTACGGAAAACGGATTAGTAAACGCGGCGCCGAGCTTTGTATAGATAAACAGTCGCGGCGCGTAGCCGAGCATACTAAGCAGTATATAATACAGCACGTCGTATCTCATCGAGCCGTAATACTTTGACACCATACCGAGCGGTATTGCTGGAATAAGGCGCGTCAGCGACAGAAAATACGGGTTTCCGTTGCCCTTGAACTGTATCCAGTCGCGCAAAAAATGCATTTTTTTGATATTCAGTATCATTCCTGCCCAGCCGCCGCCGATAAACGTACCCTCAACGTATTTCACCATAAAGAAGAAAATCGTAAATACGGTATTTATTATCAGCGCTGTGCCGAGCGGGAACACAAGTCCCGATATAGCGCACAGAATACTCATCGGCAGCGGAAGCTGGCATTTTGCGATATACAGCGCAAAAATACAAATCAGTATTTCGCGTTCCGTATCGAGCCGCGCAACAGCGTTATCAATCTTTTTCAGCCAGTTGATTATCGTGTTAAAGCGGATTTCAAGGTTGACGTGATTAATCAGCATCAGCACAAGCACGACAAGCACAGCCGTTGTGACAAGAAAGATTATCGTCGATATGAAATTTGTGCGGTGGCGTTTAGTTTTATGCATAAAACCACTCCAAAAATCTATGGTTTAATTTCGTGATAGTTGCCGAGGAAGGTGAATTCGGGAAGCTCGTCAGACAGCGCGCAAAGCAAATCAAGCGTAGACTCGTCATAAACATTTCCCATAACGTCGGCATAAAAGAAATAGTCGAATTTTCCGTTTGCAACAGGTCTTGATTCAAGCTTTGTCAGGTTAAGCCCCGTCATCGAGAACCTACCGAGGACTCTGTAAAGCGAGCCCGTTGTATGCGGCGCCGAGAAAATAAGCGAAATTTTATCAGCGTCATCGTTAATAACAAGCTTTTTAGAAATAACGATAAACCTCGTCGTGTTGTTCGTTATATTCTGAATTCCGCGGCGCAGAATTTTCAGTCCGTATTTTTTAGCGGCGCTTACAGAACATATTGCGCCGATATTCTTTTTGCTGCTCTCGCTGACGTATTTTGCCGCAGCCGCCGTGTTCGTATAGTTAACGCCAGTGAAATCGAAGCTTTTCAGGAACACGTTACATTGGCTGAGTGCCTGAGGATGCGAGAAAACCTCCTCTATCTTTTCAAACTTAGTTCCCTCTTTCGCGCAAAGACAATGCTCAATTTTTAAATCGCACGCGCCGACAACGTAAAAGCGGTACTTCATAATCAAATCGTACGATTCGTGAACGGAGCCCGCAGTCGAGTTTTCAACGGGGATTATACCGTAAATCGCCTTGCCCTTGTTTACCGATTCAAATACGTTTTCAAACTGCTTGTAAAACTTGATTGTCGAGTCAGGAAAAAGCGTATTAGCGGCAATTCCGCTGTATGCGCCGTCAACGCCCTGGCACGCTATCGGCATACCCTCGTCGCTTAGATGTTCGCCGCGCTGTGTTGAATTGACAAGATTTCTCAGCTCCTCGCCGCCGCCGATAATCTTGTGCTGGAGCGCTCTTGACGCGTCCATCGTAGCAGAAAAAATTGTTTTTATCGCGTCGCCCTGCTCGCCGCACTTTTCGGCAACGTCGTCGAGTATCTGCTGCTCGCGTTCCTGATTCAACACGGGAATTCCGTGCTCAACCTTGTATTTTGCAACCTCTTTTGCGATGTCCATACGCTTCATAAGAAGCGGAATAAGCTCATCGTCAATTTTGTCAATTTCTTTTCTCAGAGAAAGTAAATCCATTAAATATATGTCCTTAATATTTTATTCCGAAATAATATCTAAAATTCCAAGCGCAACTGCACTTTCGACAACTGGAACTGCGCGCGGAAGAATACACGGGTCGTGTCTGCCTTTAATTTCAAGCGTGGCGTTTTCCATTTTTTCAAGGTCAACGCTGTCCTGCGCAGCCGCGATTGACGGAGTCGGCTTGATTGCAACGCTCAGCACAAGCGGTGCGCCGCTCGTCATTCCGCCGAGCACGCCGCCGTTGTTGTTTGATTTGAGCGAAACTGCGCCGTCTTTGATTTCGTAGCCGTCGTTAACGTCCTTTGCGTTACTCGACGCAAAGCCGAAGCCAAGCCCGAACTGAACGCCCTTAACGGCAGGAATACCGAAAAGCATCTGCGACAGCCTGCCCTCAACGGTATCGAACATATTACCGCCGAGCCCGACGGGGAGTCCGACAGCGGCACATTCGATAACGCCGCCAACGCTGTTAAGGTCGAGTCTGTATTTTTCAATTTCCTCACGCATTTTGTCCTCTGCGCTATCATCAAGCACCGAAAACAGCTTCGAGGAAACGTCATTAAGCGTTTCTTTATTCACGCCGTTCATATCAAACGATGAGTCGTATACCTCGCCGATTTGCTTTATATGAGCGCCTACGGTTATACCCTTTTCTGCAAGTATCTGCTTTGCAACTGCGCCTGCAAAAACAATCGGCGCAGTCAGCCTTGCGCTGAAGTGTCCGCCGCCCCTTACGTCGTTGTTGCCGCCGAATTTCACATACGCTGGATAATCGCTGTGCGACGGACGAGGAACGGTCATAACGTTTTTGTAATCGCCGCTTTTTGTATTTGTGTTTTCAATAATCATAGCAAGCGGCGCACCCGTCGTCACTCCGTCAAGCACACCCGACAGGATATGAGGAATATCCTTTTCAAGACGCGGAGTAGAGGTCTTATCCCTGCCTGGAGCGCGTCTTTTCATATCAAAATATATTTTGTCCATATCAAGCTTTACGCCGCTCGGCAGACCGTCGATAACACAGCCTATCGCTTCGCCGTGGCTCTCGCCGAAAACGGAAAGCCTGATATTCTTACCTATTACTGATGACATTTGCCTTTCCTCCTAAGCCGTTTAAATCATCAAAAAACGCAGGATACGATTTGTTTATGCTTTCGCTGTCGGTAATCGTTACGCCGCCGTCAGCAAAAAGCCCTGCAACAGAAAAAGCCATAACAATTCTGTGGTCGTTATATCCGTCAAGCTCTGCGCCGACGGGCTTGCCGCCGTAAATCACCATACCGTCGGGCGTTTCGTCGACCTTAACGCCGAGCCTTTTCAGGTTTGACACGACGCTTTCGATTCTGTCGCTTTCCTTATATCTTAATCTTTCGGCGCCGCTGATAACCGTCTTGCCGTCTGCAAACGCCGCAAGCACCGCAATCGACGGCACCATATCGGGAATATCTGTTGCATTAATCTCCGTACCGAAAAGCGCCGATTTTTCAGCGCGAACGCCGTTTTCAATTTCAGTAATTTTTGCGCCGAAGCGTTTTAATACGTTTACAATTTCCTTGTCGCCCTGCGTGCTGTTCATATCAAGACCGCACACCGAAACGTCGCCGCCTATCGCGCCTGCTGCAAGGAAAAACGCCGCCTGTGACCAGTCGCCCTCAACCGTGTAGTCCTGAACGGAAAAGGTCTGGTTGCCTTTTATGAAATAGCCTTTATTGGTTTCGTTTATTTCAACGCCGTAGCTTTTCAGCACCGAAACGGTCATATCGACGTACGGCTTGCTTTGAAGCTCAGTAGTAAGCACGATTTCGCTGTCGCCGTCAAGAAGCGGAAGCGCGAGCATAAGTCCAGTTATGTACTGCGAGCTTACGTCGCCAGCGAGCTCGAAAACGCCGCTTTTAAGCCGTCCGCTGATTTTAAGCGGAAGTCCTCCGTCGCTTTCGCACTTTACGCCGTGCTCAGGAAGAAGCCGAAGATAGTCGCCAATCGGTCTTTCTGGAAGCTTGCCGCGCCCGACAAACGTAATTTCGCGTCCGAGCGCCGCCGCAACGGGTATCATAAACCTGAGCGTTGAGCCAGACTCGATGCAGTCGCAGGTGTCACAGCCGTTTTTCACAGCGTCTATCGCCTGCTGTGTGGCGCGCATATCATTTGAGTCAACGATAGGATTTACGCTGCCGCCGTCCGATAGAAACGAGCAAATCAGCGCCCTGTGCGCCGCGGATTTCGACGCAGGAAGCTTTACCGTTCCGCGAGGTATTGAGTTTTCAATTTTTACAATACTCATTTTACACTCCGAAAAATGAAGGTATATCCTCGTTTTTGATGGGATTGATAAAGCCGTTTCCTATTTCGCTGATAAACACAAATTTTATTCCCGCGCCCGTGCGCTTTTTGTCAGCGTTCATAGCGCTGATTATATCGCCGAGTGAGTTTTTGTCCTCAGTCGGAAGATTGTATTTTTCAAGCACGTTTGCAATTCTGTCTGCCGTGCCTTTTTTTGTAAGACCACCGTTTTCGCCTGCTTTTGAAATAATAAGCATACCGATACCGACAGCCTCGCCGTGCGAAATTGTGGTGAAGCTGTGGAGCTTTTCGATAGCGTGTCCCGCTGTGTGGCCAAAGTTCAGAAGCGCCCTTTCGCCGTGCTCCTTTTCGTCGCGCTCAACAACGCCTGCCTTCAGGCTGACGCACTCAAAAATTACGTCGTCGATAACATCGCGCGCGTTATTATTTTCGATTTTTTCAAAAAGCGATTCGCTCTTGATACAGCCCATCTTAATCGCCTCTGCCATACCGTCGGCAAAGAAATGAGGCGTCAACGTATCAAGCGTGTTGCTGTCAATAAGCACTAAGCAGGGCTGGTGAAATGCGCCGCAAAGATTTTTGCCTGTTGGCAAATCTACTGCCGTTTTGCCGCCGACAGACGAGTCAACCTGAGCGAGAAGCGAGGTCGGAAGCTGTACAAAATCAATTCCGCGAAGATAAATTGCCGCCGCGAAGCCGCACATATCGCCGCATACTCCGCCTCCGAGCGCAACTGCAAGGTCGCCGCGCGTCAGCTCATTTTCTGACATAAACTCAACGATTTTTATAACCGTATCAGTCGTCTTTGAGCTTTCGCCCGCTTCGTAAACATAGGTAAACACCTCGTATCCCTCGTTTTCGAGCGAGCTTATGACGGTGTCGCCGTAAAGCGGAAAAACGTTCGTGTCGCTGACAAGGCATACCTTTTTGCAGGGCTTTACAGCCTTGATATATTCGCCGCAGCTTTTTATTATTCCTTTTTCAATAAGTATATCGTAGCCGTTATTTACGTTTACTCTTAGCTTTTTCATTAGCCGATTTCTTCCTTAATCTTGTTACCCTTTTTCATAAGCTCCGTCAGCGCTTCGCCGTCGCCGTTGACGATGTTGTACTTGAAGCGCATAAGGTTTGAAACAAGGTCGTCAATTTCGCGCACGAGCGGCTCCTTGTTATCAAGGAACAGCTGCGTCCACATATCTGCGTTAATCCTTGCAACGCGGCTTACGTCACGGTAGGAGCCCGCCGAATATCCAGCGTGCATAGGAGCAAGCGGAGAAAGCACGTATGAGCAAGCAAGCACGTGTGCAATCTGCGAGGTGAAGGCAATCATCTCGTCGTGATGCTCGGGCGTCGTAACAACAGTACGCTTAAAGCCCATATCGCTTGCAAGTCCGACGAGCGCGTCCGTTTTGTTGCGCGGAGTATCCTCGTACGGCGTACAGATAAAGCTTGCGTTGTCAAAAAGGTTGTCAAGGCTGTTGTCATAGCCTCCGACCTCGCGACCTGCCATAGGGTGCGCGCCGATAAAATAGAACTTTACGTCCCTGTGCCGTCTCATTTCCTCACAGATTTTCGTTTTTATACCGCAGGAGTCGGTAACGATGCTGTCCTGCTTGAAGCTGTCCTTGTGTTCAAGTATAAAAGGAACGATAGCGTCGGGATAAAAATTGACGAAGGTTATATCAGCTTCCGCCATAAGCTCATCAATATCGCCCGTCCTGTCAATAGCTCCGTCACGAAGCGCTTTTTCAGTTACCGACGGCGTTCTGTTCCAGCCGAGAACGGTATGCTTAGTGTTCTTCTTTATGGTCTTTGCAAGGCTTGCGCCGATAAGACCGAGTCCGCAAATCAATACGTTCATAGTAATCTCCGCAATAGTTTAGAATTTTCCAACATATATAATAATATATAAATTATAATAAGTCAAATTAAAAATAATAATGTTACACTTATTTAATAAAGTACTTATTTAAACATTATTATATCTCGGCGCAAAAAAAGAGCAACTGCCGAAGCAGTTGCCCTTTTGTCATTTAGTTATTGCCGAAATAGTTGTAATCGTCGTCGTCGTTAAGGTCGTTGTCGTTGCTGCCGCTCGGGTCTGAATCCGTAAAGATTTTCGTTGCGGCAAGTCTGTACTCGCGAATCTCAATTTCGGGTGCGTCATATTTTCTCATAATTGCCACCCCCGTTATGCGATTACCGAAGCAGTTTTCGGCTGGGACAATACTGTATGCTGAGCGCCGCTTTCGTCCTCATAAGTAACGTATGCAACGTACTTAGCATTGATTGTCTTGCCCTTGAGAGCCGTTGTAACCTTAATCGGCGAAATAACGAACTGATTACCTACAGTATGCTGAGTTGACTTCATACGAACTACTCCGTTTGTACCAACCGTCTTGAAGGTGAGGTCAGCCGTTGGAATTGTGCCGTCCTTAGTTGCTGTCATCAGGAGTCCTGATTCAACAAGCTCGCAGCCGCTCGGAAGAACGTAATTTGATACGATGGAAAGCTTTTCGCCCGTATTAATTATGTTCGAGCTTGTAAACGCTGTTGCGCCATTTGCGTCAACGTAATCAGTATTGATGAAGCCCTTAGTAATTGCGGCATCATACTGAGCCTTTGTATACGGAATAATTACCATATTTTCACTTGCAAAGAAGGTATAGTCATTACCGTACGTAAGAACTGTTTCTGCATCAAGAAGCTGATCGTCAGGAGTAACATATTCGTCCTCGTTTCTCGTTTCAAAAATTCTTTCGAATTCAGTTTCCTCGTTTGCGTCAAACTCTACAAGCTCGCCTGTAATAACGGTGAATGCATAGAT
>JAFWKC010000090.1 GCA_017514345.1 Eubacterium sp. | reverse complement strand
TAATGTTATTTAGATTTTTTATTTTTAATAAGATTTATCAGGAATACTCTGCCTGCGCGAAGAACGATTTTTAACAGCAGAGCAACGTTAAGTCCAGCAATAAGCTGAAACTCGTATTCGCTTCGCGGCGCGATAAAATCAGCTTCAATCAAATCGTCGTACTGGTCGACCTTCATCTGGTTCAAAATCATACCCTTTATCGGGTAATAATGACCTGCAAGCGAGCCGTATTTTTCGCCGATATCGGCAGCATCGCCGCCGCCAATAATCATTTTAACATAAAGTGAGTAAATATGCAAACCTTTAATTAAAGTTGTTACTGCAGAATTTACCGTTTCAAGAAGATTTGTTACTAATTCAAGTATTCCGACAATGCCCTCCTCGTTCCATAGCTTCTGTATAAAGTTAGGCTTTGCAGGCTTTTCGGGCTCTGCGGAAGGCTCTTCCCCATCTTCCTCGCTGAGTTGGGATATAATCTGCTGAAGCTCCTCGTCAGAAAGGTGTCTGCTTTCGTCAGGCGGTGGAATTTCAACCTTTTCAGCGGTAGGCTCAGGCTTGGTTTCCTTTACCTCCTCCTGCTTTTTCTCTATCACAGGCTCCTCAGCCGCCTTATCGGCAGAGGTTACCTCGTTTGCCGCGTCCTCGGCGGCCTTTTCGGGAAACAGTATGAAATTCAGCAGCTTAGAAAGCTCAATATCCTTTTCTATCCAAAGGACTCTTATTTTAGTTGACCAGCCGTCATCGAATACAATTTCAAACTCCGCAGAAAGCGAAAGTATTATAGCAATCAGAACAGCCAGAACAGCAAGTATTATCAATAATACCTTCATTATTCCTCCCCTGCTTCCTCGTTTGGTGTTAAGATTTTGTCCTTTTCCTCCTGCTCCTGACTGTCAAAAAGCGATGTCTGGGAGCTGTCCTTGGAAATCTTTTCTATTTCCTCAGTTCTCGGCAGGTCAGGCAAATCCTCAAGCGAATTGAGTGAAAAGCATCTCAAAAATCTGTCAGTCGTGCCGTAGATAAGAGGTCTTCCAGGTAAATCAAGCCTGCCCTTTTCCTCGATAAGCCCCTTCTGGACAAGCGAGGACACGGGACCTGAGCAGTCAACGCCGCGCACCTGCTCGATAAACGCTCTCGTTACAGTTTTATTATACGCCACAATTGCAAGAACTTCAAATGCGGCATTTGAAAGCGGCGTATTCTTTTTTATTTCAAGCAGCTTGCGTACTTCCTCGGAATATGCTTCGCGCGTGCAAAGCTGATACTTGTTGTCAACCTTTATTAGCATTAAGCCCGATTCACGCTCGTCGTACATAGCGGCAAGATAACCGAGCATTCTGTTAACAGTTTCGAGGTCGATTTCGAGCACCTCGGCAAGCTTGCTTCCCTCAACTGGGTCGCCTGCTGCAAACAGCATCGCTTCAAGCTTTGATATGTAATCGTCTGTGTTATTCAAGTGTTTCTACCTCTGCTTCATTAAGTTCGTTGACTATCTGTACTGACGGGTTATTCATTGAGCCGTCAATAGTTATACGTTTTGTTTTTGCAAGCTCAAGCACTGCAAGGAACGTTGCGACAAGGTCGCTTTTGCTCTGCGCGCCGTCAAACAGCGACATAAATTCAACCTTTTTGCCGCTCCAGAGCTTACGCATTACCGTTCTTACCTTTGACGCCACGTTAACAAACTTGCGCGCCACAATGCCCTTGAACGTATCAATCGGCGGCGGCAGCCTGCGCTGTGCCTTTCCTGCCGCGCTGATGTACGCGTTGAGCAGCTCCTCGCCCTCGTGAAAGCGTTCATAGTCATAATTAACCATTCCGCCCTGCGGCTCGCGTACGTAGCGGTTAAAGCCGTCCGTCTGCTTAGACAGCTTTTCAGCCATCAGCTTGCAGTCGCGGTATTCGATAAGCTCGCCCGTAAGCTCACGCTTGAGCTCCTCTGCCTCCTCGTGACGAGGTAACAAAGAAACCGTTTTGATATAAATCAGCCTTGCCGCCATTTCGAGAAAATCGCCTGCAATTTCAAAATCGGCTTCCTCCATCTGGCGAACATAGTCAAGATACTGATTGACGAGCTCAACTATCGGAATATCGTTAATATTCAGTTTATGCTTGCTTATGAGGTGCAAAAGCAGGTCCATAGGACCCTCAAACACCTCAAGCTTGTAGGTTAAGTTTTCCATATTATTTATCCGAAAATGAGATTTGGCACGAACAGAACGAGCCTCATAAGCAGACTTTCAAGGAAGAGAAGCGGTCTGTTCAGAATATTTGTAAACAGCAGAACGAGAACTACTATCATAGCATAGCGTTCGTACTGCATATATTTCCAGTAAAGCTTGTCGGGCAGTATTCCTGCGAGGATTTTCGAGCCGTCAAGCGGCGGAATCGGGAGCAGATTGAATACTGCAAGAGCAATATTGATATATGCCGCGAAGTAGAAGAAATACGCTAATATTTCAAGCGCCGTAACGGAAGAAACGGTGTACGCCTTATTAACTGCAGTATAAAGAAAGCCGAAAATGAAGGACATAACGATATTTGACGCAGGTCCAGCGAGTGCAACGAGCGCACCGTCACGCTTAGGATTATTCAGTCTGCTGAAGTTAACAGGAACTGGCTTTGCGTAACCGAAGCCGAAAAGAAGTATCATAATCATACCGATAGGGTCAATGTGCTTTAAGGGATTAAAGGTAAGCCTGCCCTCTCTTTTCGCCGTATCGTCGCCGAGCTTATACGCGGCGAATGCGTGCGACAGCTCGTGAACGGGAGAACACACAAATACAACAAAGCAGCCCGACAGTATAAATACAATTGCGCCGAGCGTGTCACCGCTTCTGATTAGTGAAATTAATGAAAACATAAATGCTCCTTATCGAATTGCCTTAACAATTCTGTCGTTGTTATAGATATCCTTAATAACCTCGATACTACCGAGATTAGTAAGCACCGACGGCACGTCTTTTCCCTGCTCGTTTCCGATTTCAAGAAGAAGTACGCCGCCGTTTGTCAGCTTTTCTGCCGAAATTTCGTTTATTGCTCTGTAAAACACAAGTCCGTCCTCGCCGCCGTCGAGCGCCATTTTTGGCTCAAACTGAACCTCGCTTTGCAGTAAAGCAAGCTCAGCCGATTTGATATACGGCGGATTAGACACGATTACGTCAGCCGTCGGCAAGTCGAGCGGCTGTGTAATATCGCCGAGAATAACTCGTACGTTCAAAACGTCCTTTGCGTTTTTCATCAGATACGAAATAGCCTTTTTGCTTTTTTCAACGCAGTAGACTGTAGCTGTCGGCACAGCCTTTGCGATACTGATACCGATACAGCCGCTTCCAGCGCACAAATCGTATATTACTGGCTCATTGAGCGTTTTTGCCGTGTTAATTGCAAGCTCACACAGCTCCTCAGTTTCAGGTCGCGGAATGAGAACGCCCTCGCCGACTTCAAAGCTACTGTCATAAAAGTCCCATACGCCGATAACGTACTGAAGCGGCTCGCCGCCAAGAAGCCTTAATAGCGGCTCTGTGAGCTTATAATCGTCTACGCTGTCGTTTTTGTGAAGCGCAAAGTCGCTGTTTTTTATACCCGCTACTGAGCAGACAAGACAGAGCGATTTGAACTCAGCCTCGTCAATTTCATTCTTACTCAGGCAATTCAGGGCGTATGAATAAGCGTCGTTAAGCGTCATTACTTTATTTCGTCGTCCTCGGGGTTTTCGGTAATTACTGCTTTAAGCGACGCAATACCTACCTCGATGATATCGTCCTCGGGCTCCTTCGTGGTAATGCGCTGCATCCACAGTCCTGGAGCCGAGAGGATTTTTACAAACACGTTGTCGTGTCTTCCTGCATATTTGATGAATTCGTATCCTACGCCCATAATCAAAGGCACGAACAGAAGCCTGATAAGCACCCATACTATAGGCAAATCCTGCTTAAGCTCTTTTGGCACGAAGAAGGAAACTACGGTTATTACGGCAATACTCAGTATCAGCATTACGAACATAAACGAGGTGCCGCATCTCGGGTGAAAGCGACTTGATTTCTTTACGTTTTCTACCGTAAGCTCAAGTCCTGCTTCGTAGCACGCGATTGATTTATGCTCTGCGCCGTGATATTTAAACACGCGCTTAATGTCCTTCATCTGCGAAACGGCGAACATATAAAGCACAAAGATTATTATTTTCAGTATGCCCTCAAAGGCGCCTCTGAACGGCTCTAAATCAGCAGCAGTATGCTTGTTGATTAATCCGAAAAGCAGCGTCGGAAGATATGCAAATATGAAGAATGCAAGCGCAAAGCCGAGCACGGTAGCGATACCCATAATAATGCTCATAAGCTTATCGCCGAGCTTGTCGCTGAGCCACTTTCCAAACTTCGACATTTCGGCTCCCTCGATTTCCTCCATACCAGAAACCTCAGCCGAGTACATAAGGCATTTGTAGCCCGTAATCATAGACTCGATAAAGCCCACAATTCCTCTGATAATCGGGATACCCCAAAATTTGTTTTTATCTCGCAGGTGCTTAACCTCGTGATATTCAGTAAGTATTTCGCCATCGGGTTTACGGACGGCAGTCGCCATACCCTTTGGTCCCTGCATCATTATTCCCTCAATCAGCGCCTGACCGCCGACGGAGGTTCTGTGACATTTTTTTGGCATAATTATTTTTCACTTTCTGTTTGTTGTTCATATATTTCGTCAACGGGAAGCTGTATTGTGACGAGCGTTCCCTTGTCCTTGACACTGTCAATATCAAGGAAGCCGCCGTGAAGATTTACAATTTCACACGTTACTGCAAGACCTATACCAGAGCCGCGAACGCTCATATTAGCCTTGTAGAATTTTTCCTTAACGTACGGCAAATCCTCTTCGGAGATGCCGCAGCCCTGGTCTGCGATAGCAACCTGAACGAAATCAGCTCCGTCCTTTTTAATAAACTCAGCCTTAACAAAAATTTTGCTTCCAGGCCGCGAATACTTCAGGGCGTTGTCAAGTATATTCATAAACACCTGCTTGAGCCTGTTCGGGTCGGCATTTGCAACTGAGGGTATATCGGGTACCTTGCTTTTTACCTCATAGCCCTCTCGAACGGCGCGTTCCCTGAAGGTGAACAGCGTTTCCTCAAGCTCGGCGAGTATATCCGTTTTTGTGAGTCTGAGCTGCATTCTTCCGCTTTGAAGTCTTGAAAAGTCGAGCAGCTCCTCAACGAAGCCTTCAAGTCTGCTTGCTTCGCTTACAATAACCTGAAGTCCTTTTTGCGTTATATCGTCAATGTTGTCCTTATTTCCGAGTGCGAGCGTTTCGCCCCAGCCTTTTATAGAGGTAAGCGGCGTACGGAGCTCGTGAGAAATAGTCGAAATAAAGTCATTTTTCATTTTGTCAGCCGCTGCAATCTCGGTTGCCATTGTGTTAATGCTGTCGGCAAGGTCGCCGATTTCGTCGTCGTACTGCTTTTCAATTCTGACGTTCAGATTACCGTCGGCAATCAGCTTTGTCGCCTTTTTGACTTCCTGAACGGGAATGATAATCGAATTGATAAAGAACTGATTTGAAAATACGATTATTCCCATAACAAGCACAAGCAGCAAAAAAAGCACGAAGCGAAGCGTTCTTATCTGTGTGTCAACGGCTTCGATATTACTCATAACTCTGATTGCGCCGATTTCTGCGCCGTCCTTGTCAACAATGGCGCGGCAAATTGCCATAACCTTTTCGCCGTTGTCGAGCCTGCCGATGAACTTTGCGGGCTTATCAGGAGCTTCAAGCGCTTCGTCAAAGTCGGGCATTTCCTGCTTGTCAACCTTAAAGCCGCTTGAAGAAAGAATTACGTTTCCCCCGTCGTCAACAATCCAGAGCGTCGTTCTGTTCTTATAGGCATACGAATTGACGTAATCAGCGGCAGAGGATTCAATCGAATTGCCGTTGTCGATATTGTTAGTAAAGTAGCTAATTGCGGAATCAGAAACACCCGACTTAACAATATTCTCTACGCTGTTGTAGTAGTACATCTTAATGCCTAAGGACGTTACGATAAATGTAAGAATAAAGAGCGCGGCAATAACGCCGATGATGTTAAACAGCCAGCGTCGTGTAATACCCTCAATTTTGATGGTTTTAACCTTTTCAAAAAGCTCGTCAAAGGATTCTTTATTAATCTTTTCCTTGTTGAAAAGCTTTTTCAAAAATTGCTCTTTATCGAATGTCATTTAAGTACCTTACTTTACGTCAGTAATCCATTTGTAGCCAAGTCCCCAGATTGTAACAAGTCTGTTCGGGCTTGAAGCGTTATCCTCTATCTTCATACGCAGACGGCGGATATTAACATCAACGATTTTTTCGTCGCCGAAATAGTTGTCGCCCCATACCTGCTTTAGGATATCGGTACGCGAAAGCGCAGCGTTCGGGTTTTTGAAAAAGTATTCAATAATCTGAAATTCTACCTGTGTAAGCTCAATAATCTGTCCGTTTTTAGTAAGCGTTCTGTTACGGAGATTAAGTTCAAATTCGTCAAGCACTATGCTGTCGCCAGTCGTGTCGGTCTTGCGGAAGCCGCGCGTCATTTCTACTCGGCGGTATACGGCGTCAACGCGCGCCATAAGCTCTGACGGAGAAAACGGCTTTGTTACGTAATCGTCTGCGCCGAAAAGGAGTCCAGTAACCTTGTCCATCTCCTGCGTTTTTGCGCTGAGCATAATAATGCCGAGGTCAGAGGAAAACTTACGAAGCTCCTTGCAGACTGCAAGTCCGTCGAGCTCGGGCATCATAATATCAAGAATTGCAATATCAAAGCCCTGTTCGTCCTCGTGGAATTTCTGAAGCGCAACGGCGCCGTTTTGCGCCTGCTCAACGGTGTAGCCGCTTCTTGTAAGATTGATTACAATAAATTCGCGAATCGAAGTTTCGTCTTCTGCTACAAGTACCTTTTTCATAATTATTCCTCCCTGCTTATCGCTTTTATGTATTTTTTCAGTTCGTCCATTGATATTTTGATTTTCTCGCTGTTTCCAGTTTTTGCAAGATAGCAGTAGCCCTTGTCCTCAAAAACGTTTGTAAAGCCTTCGTACTGCTCTTCTGAGTATTTTGCCTTGAGTACGACCTTTATCGAGAAAATTTCTTTCTTATCCTCTTTGCTGATTACAGTCATCAGCTTTTCGTTTGCGTTATAATTAACGCCGATTTTATCAATTACCTTGTTCGGGATGATAACGAGATAGCCGTCGTCCTTCGGCGATAATGAATAATTCGTCGTTATCAGCGTAGTATTCTTATAAATTCTCCAGTCCGTACAGGAAACGGTTTCAGGCAGATTTTCAATTTCCTTGTCGCATGGTATTTCAATTCTTCCGTCGCCGTTAATATCTCTGCTTGTAACAAGCACGCTGCGCGTCGTTCCGCTCGTCACGCCGCTTGAATAGCTGTAAAACGGCGAAATAATCGTGTTATAGCTTCCCGACCAGTAGATAAGCTCAGTCAGCATTGACGAGCCGTCAGTTTTAACCGCGTCGGCGTATACTCTGTTTTTGCCGTCAATTTCTTCTATCTGTAAATGCTCATATGAAGATATATGAGCGTCAAGCTTAGTTTCGCCGCGGAGCCTTGCCTTGTCATCACTGAAAGAATAAAGCTCAGCCTTTGCCCTCGTTACGCTTCCCGAGGTTATCTCGAAAAGAAGCAAGTCCTTTACTTCGTCGCCCGTCATATCAAGCGCAATATAATTATTGACAGTTATTCCGCTGTAAAAACAGTTAAGCTTGTTCTTGCTTTTCTTTGCCTTGTACTCATAAATTGCAAGCTCGTGATTTGATGAATTTGCAATTGAGTCCCAACAGACGATTATATCGTCCTTCTTGTCGCCGTTTACGTCGGCAAATTCAAGCGAGCTTACCTCAACGCCAAG
>JAFWKC010000089.1 GCA_017514345.1 Eubacterium sp. | reverse complement strand
TATATGCTTCCATATCTGCCTCCTAATCTACAAACTCTCTGACGCATCTTCTGTATGCTTCAACTGGGTCGTCAGCCTGAGTAATCGGTCTGCCTACAACGATGTAGTCTGAGCCGATTTCCTTTGCTTTTTCTGGCGTGGTAATTCTAACCTGGTCGCCAACGTCGCCGTCTGCAAAACGAACGCCTGGAGTTACGGTGATAAATTCCTTGCCGCACGCTTCTTTAACCATACCTGCTTCAAGTGGAGAACAAACCACGCCGTCGAGTCCTGCAAGCTTTGTATTTTCTGCATATTTAACAATAGTATCATTTATTGAAGCGTTAATGAGAAGCTCGTTTTGCATTCGCTCCTCACTCGTCGACGTAAGCTGAGTAACTGCAATCAGAAGCGGTCTTGTACCGTCATCACGAGTTAACCCTTCAAGTGCCGCCTTCATCATTTCTACTGTGCCTGCTGCGTGAAGATTTGTCATATCAACGTCGAGCTTAGAAAGTACCGACATTGATTTTTTAACAGTATTCGGAATATCGTGAAGCTTCAGGTCAAGAAAAATCTTGTGTCCTCTCTTTTTTATTTCACGAACAATCGACGGACCTTCTGCATAAAAAAGCTCCATGCCAATTTTTACAAAAGGCTTTTCTTCTGTGAACTTATCAAGAAACGCAAAGGTTTTCTCTGCACTTTCAAAATCACAGGCAATAATTACGTCCTTACCCATTAATCAACCACTCCTATTATATCAGAAATTTTTGTAATTCCAAGCTTTTCGCATTCACAAGGCAACGCTTCTATTATTTCTTTGCAAGCATAAGGATTGATAAGATTAGCCGCGCCGACCTGAACGGCAGTAGCACCTGCCATCATCATTTCTATTACGTCCTTTGCAGTAGAAACTCCGCCGCAGCCCATAACTGGAATATTGCAAGCCTTAGCAACCTGATAAACCATTCTAAGAGCAACTGGAAATACAGCGTCGCCGCTGAAGCCGCCCATTTTATTTGCAATAACTGGACATCTGCGTTTAATATCAATTCTCATTCCGAGAAGCGTATTAATAAGGCAAATACCGTCTGCTCCCGCATCTTCACAGGCTTTTGCAATAGAAACGATATCGGTAACGTTCGGGCTGAGCTTAATAAATACAGGTTTAGTCGTAACAGCTTTAACTGCTCGCGTAACCTCAGAGGCAGCCTCTGGCTGAGTACCAAAGCTCATTCCGCCGCCGTGAACATTTGGACATGATACGTTTACCTCAAGTATACCGACCTGTTCCTCTTTGTCAAGAAGCTCGCAAGTATATGCATAATCCTCAACAGAAAAGCCAGAAACGTTAGCTATGACCTTTTTGTTAAAGTATTCCATCATTTCAGGAAGCTCGTGTTCAATTACGTGATGAACGCCTGGATTCTGAAGTCCGACGGCATTAATCATACCGTTTTTGCATTCAGCAATTCTCGGTGTAGGATTACCAAAACGCTCATCCTTCGTAGTTCCCTTGAAGGAAAACGAGCCGAGAATATTAATATCATAATAATCCTTGAACTCCTTGCCAAAACCGAACGTACCAGATGCAGGAACGACAGGATTATCCATTTTCATTCCCGCAAGATTAACAGATAAATCTACCATATTATCTCCTCCTTTACGAGAACTGGACCGTCCTTACATATACGCTTATTGGCGTATTTTGTTTTACAGGTACAGCCCATACAAGCGCCAAAGCCGCAGCCCATACGTTCTTCAAAGCTGAACTGTCCGCTAACGTCTGTTGCATTGTAAATAGCTTTGAACATCGGCAAAGGTCCGCACGTATAAAAATAGTCATAATCAAGACCGTTCATCGCGTCTGTTACGAAGCCCTTTATTCCATAAGAGCCGTCAACAGTTGTAACGTAAGTATCACAGCCAAGAGCTTTGAATTCAGATTCATAAAAAGCTTCGTCCTTTGTGTTAAATCCAAGAACGACCGTCGGCTTCTGACCGTCATTGATAAGCTCTTTTGCAAGGTTGTACATTGGAGGTACGCCAACGCCACCGCCGATAAGAAGCGGCTTTTTTGATTTGCTGATATCAAAGCCGTTTCCAAGTCCGACAAGGCAGTCAAGAAAAGCGCCTTCACATAGCGTACTCATAAGCTCAGTACCTTCGCCGACAACCTTATAAATAATTGTAATCGTCGAGCCGTCGTAATCGCATATTGATATAGGCCTGCGAAGAAAGAGTCCGTCAAGCTTTATGTTAATAAACTGTCCAGGTGCTTTGATTGCTGAGGTATCGCCTTCAAGCACCATTTTGTAAACGTCGTGAGTCAGCTTTTGATTTAATAAAATCTTATACATTTTTATTCCTTATTCCGCGTCAATCGTTGATACGCCGAGTGTGATTTCTTCAAGCACGTCAAGAAGCACCTTAACAGTATCTAGCGACGTAAACATTGTAACGTTATTGTCAACTGCGGCGCGCCTAATTGACGAGCCGTCAGAATGAGAGTCGCCAGCGTTAATATCAATCGTGTTTATAACGTAAGCAATATGTCCCTGACGAAGCGCCATAAGGATTTCATCGCTTTCGTCAGCTGTGAGCTTGTGGCGAAGACGAGTTCTTATGCCGTGCTCCTTAAGATATTTAGCAGTACCCTCAGTTGCTTCGATATTAAAGCCGAGGTCATAAAAGCGCTTAATAAGCGGAAATGCCGCAGGCTTGTCGTTATCAGCAATAGTTGCAAGAACTGTGCCATAGTTTGCAACGTTCATTCCAGAAGCCTGAATAGCCTTATAGAGAGCTCTTGTAAGACTCTTGTCGTAACCGATTGCTTCACCAGTAGATTTCATTTCGGGCGAAAGATATGTGTCCATTCCCTTTAGCTTGCTGAATGAAAAGGCAGGTGCTTTTACGTACCATCTTCCCTTTTCTTTTGGATAAATCTCGGTTATCCCCTGCTCCTTAAGCGAATGGCCTAATATAACCTGTGTTGCGATATGCGCCATTGGTACGGAAGTAGCCTTTGAAAGGAACGGCACAGTCCTTGAAGAACGCGGATTTACTTCAATGACAAACACGTCGTCATTATCATCGGCAATGAACTGAATGTTATAAAGACCTACAATGCCGATTGCTTTGCCGAGCTTAACCGTGTATTCAAGTATTTTTTCCTTAACTGTTTCGTTAACAGAAAACGTTGGATAAACAGATATACTGTCGCCCGAATGAACGCCCGTGCGCTCAACGTGCTCCATAATTCCAGGAATAAACACGTCTTCACCGTCGCAAATAGCGTCAACCTCAAGCTCCTTGCCCATAATATACTTATCAACGAGAACGGGCTGCTCTGTATTAATTTCAACAGCAGTCTGCAGATAATGTCTGAGCGACTCCTCATTTGCTACAATCTGCATAGCTCGTCCACCCAGAACAAAGCTCGGACGTACAAGCACCGGATATCCAATTTCGTTTGCTGCTTTTACACCTTCTTCAATATTAGTAACGGCTCGTCCTTTTGGCTGCGGAATGGCAAGC
>JAFWKC010000088.1 GCA_017514345.1 Eubacterium sp. | reverse complement strand
CCTTGTCCGCATAAAGCTTCTGAATTTTCTGCTGTGCCTTCTGATAATCGGCAAAATCAGCAAGAGCCATATACGGGTCGATGTTCATAAGCGAGGAGGTAACCTCATCAAAACGCTTGCCGTTAACGCCTGCCATAATGAAGTCAATCGCGTTTTTGAGCACCTCGTTATTATTGAGGTAGTTCATCGGATGATATCCAACGCGCTTAAGCTCCTCAACCTCAGGAGTCTTAAGACCGAAGATTACGATGTTGTCCTCGCCGACTGCGTCATAAATCTCAACGTTTGCGCCGTCGAGCGTGCCAAGCGTGATTGCGCCGCCGAGCATAAGCTTCATATTACCCGTACCCGAAGCCTCTGTACCTGCAAGCGAAATCTGCTCTGATACGTCAGCGGCAGGCATAAGCACCTCTGCAACGGAAACGTTATAATCCTCAACAAATACAACCTTGAGCTTTTCGTTTACGTCAGGGTCGTTATTGATAACCTTTGACAGCGCGTCAATAAGCTCAATAATCTTCTTCGCCATAAAGTAGCCCGGAGCCGCTTTTGACGCGAAGATATACGTTTTCGGATAATAATCGGCGTTCGGATTAGCCTTGAGCATCTGATACTCAGCAATAATATTAAGAACGTTGAGCTGCTGTCTTTTGTACTCGTGAAGGCGCTTAACCTGTACGTCGAAGATTGAGTCGGGGTTGATTTCAACGCCCTGCTTTTTCTTGAGATACTTTGCAAAACGAACCTTGTTTTCGTGCTTAATCTCTGCGAACTTATCAAGAACCTTCTTGTCGTCCTTGTAGTCGCGGAGCTTAAGAAGCTCGTCTGCCTGCATAATGAACTTGTCGCCGATAAGCGAGGTAATATATTCGGTAAGCGCAGGGTTTGACTGGCACAGCCAGCGTCTGAACGCGATACCGTTTGTAACGTTGGTAAACTTTTCGGGTGTGAGGTTGTAAAAATCGCTGAATACAGTATCCTTAAGGATTTCACTGTGAAGGGCTGATACGCCGTTTACACAGTGCGAGCCTGCAACACAGAGGTTAGCCATACGGACTGCGCCGCCCGAAATGATAGCCATTCTTTCAACTCTGTCTGCATCCTGAGTAGCCGACCAAACGTAAGCTCTGAAACGGTTATCAATTTCCTTTGTAATCTGATAGATACGCGGAAGAAGTCTGCTGTAAAGCTCCTCGCTCCAGCATTCGAGCGCTTCCTTCATAACGGTGTGGTTAGTGTACGCAACTGTTCTTGTTACGATTGACCACGCGTCGTCCCAGCCGTAGCCGCATTCGTCGAGCATAATACGCATAAGCTCGGGAATTGCAGTTGTCGGGTGCGTGTCGTTGATATGAATTGCAACCTTTTCTGGAAGGTTGTCAAGCGTACCGTACTTAGTAAGGTGACGCTGAATAATATCCTGAATTGAAGCGGAAACGAGGAAGTACTGCTGACGGAGTCTGAGCGCCTTGCCCTCTGGTGAATTGTCGGCAGGATAAAGGATTTTTGAAATAGCCTCTGCCATAGCCGACTGCTCCATAGCCTTTACGTATGAGCCCTGATTAAAGAGCGCCATATCAAGCTCTGGCTTCTTCGACGCCCAAAGACGAAGTCTTGAAACGCCCTCGCCTGCGCCCGATACGTACATATCATAAGGAATAGCCGTTACGCAGTTTGCGTCAACGTGGTCAACGTGATGATAGTCGCCGTCCCACGCGTCAACGATTTTACCCTCAAACTTAACCTCGCAGGCACGCTCCTCACGCGGAACGAGCCAGACGTCGCCGCCAGGAAGCCAGAAGTCGGGAAGCTCAGTCTGCCAGCCGTCAACAAGCTTCTGCTTGAAGATACCTGCCTCATATCTGATAGAATAGCCCATTGACTGGAAGCCGTCGGTTGCAAGACCGTCAAGGTAGCAGGCAGCAAGTCTGCCAAGACCGCCGTTGCCGAGACCTGCGTCAGGCTCAAGCTCATAAAGGTTATCAAGATTTACGTCCATTGTTTTGAGCGCTTCCTCAAAAACCTTAGTAAGACCGAGGTTGTAAAGGTTGTTTTTGAGTGAACGGCCCATAAGGAATTCCATACAGAGATAGTAAATTCTCTTTGAGTCGCTCTCGCTTGCCTTTTCTCTGAACTCAGAGTTCTTTTCAATTAATTTATCTCTGACAATCATAGAAACAGCCTTGTAGAACTGTTCATCAGAAGCCACGCTCGGGGTTACGCCGAAGAAGTGGGATAATTTGTCTGAAATAAGCTTTTTTGTTTGTGCTACAGAAAGTGTGGTTTTCATACAAATCCTCCAAAAGTATTTTGCTAATATATTATTATTTAATATGTTTTTGGTTATTATACACTAAAATCACAACTATTTCAACCGTCAATTAATAATATTATGTCTATTTCTTCTTTTTGAGGAACTTATCAACAAGAAGGATGTAAAGCTCTTTTATAGGCTTTCTGTTGAAAACGAGCATAAACACAACTAAAATCGCCTCAACTAAGTACATAAACCAACCGGCTTCAAACCAGAACAAAACCAACGCCTGTGTCGCAAGTATTGCCATTTCGGTAACCAATAGCGGCGTCTTGTACCTGATTTTGATAAATCGCCTTGTGTCGTGTCCCCTTGTGATGAATACAACGATAAATGCCGCAAGAGTTGCAAAAGCAGCGCCGTTCGCGCCGGAACGAGGTATAAGAAGCAGATTGAGAAGCACGTTTGTCGCCGCGCCTGATAGTGCGGTAACCATAGCCATAACGTTCTTCTTTTCAGCCATATATACCGAAGCGAGGAAGTTAACGTGGCACGATACAGTCGTTGCCATAATAAGTATCGGAACGTATTTCCACGACTCATAATAGCTCGGCGCAACGAGTATTCTTGTTAGCAGCTGACAGCCGAGTATGAGCGCAGCGGATACCGTGAACACTCCGCCTGAATACACTCTGAAAACGTTTGTAAAGAATCGCGCCTTGTTCTTGCTGTCATACTCGTCGACAGCCGAAAGCTGCCACGCGTCAATAAATATTGACGAGAACATAATAACGAAATTAGGGATTTTTGAAGCAGCGGTATAAAGACCGTTTGCGTCAGAGCCGATAAAGCCCGTTACCATATATCTGTCAGACACGTTGATAATCCACCAAAGGATTATCGTCGGCATCATCGGGATTGAATATTTGAGCATATCAACTGCCGTACTCTTGCGTACGCCCTTGAATTTAACATATCGCCAGAGCTTGCACGTTACAAACAGAAACGCAACCGAGCACGCGTCGGACGCAATAATCGCGATAATATAACCGTTAACGCCCCAATGCAGCGGACCGAGGAAAAGCAGATTGAACGCAAGCGTCGTTGCAGTCGCAATAATACCGTCAATCGCAAAGATTTTTACCTTGCCGCAGCCGCGAACGAACTGCTGGCACAGCTGACGAAGTCCCGATACAAGCACGAAAACGTAAATCAGCACGATGTAGTCGCCGAGCTTAAAGTCCTTAATCTGCACAAGGCTTATCGGGTACCACAAAAGCAGGAATACTGCAAAGCCGATAAACGTCGTTCTGAGTCCGACGGTGAAAACCTCTGCCTTGTCGCCGTCCTTGTCGAGCGCAAACCTGAGCGCCGCGCTGTTTATCTGCAAAAATACAATAGGAATAAGAACATTTGCAGTCTGCTGGATTAAATCAGCGTCGCCGTACTGTCCCTGCTGCAACATTCTTGTAACAAAAGGCATAAGCAGGAACGACAGCACCTTTGATGAAAAAGTGCCGACTGCAAATATTATTGTATTTGTGGCAAGTTTTTTATATTTGTCCATCGTTTTTTACTCCGAAAACAAAGCTGTGGATTTGATTATAAATGCTATTAATATCTCCATTTTCCGTCTTCAAGCGACATATAATTAGTTGAGCCCGTATACATACAGCCGCCGCGGTATACGTATTCGCCGCCCTCGCTCTTGTTGCCGAGGATGAAGTCGTATTCGCCGCCGTGGAAAAAGCGAAGCGTATGGTTTTGCTGAACGCTTCCCACAGACAGCAGACAACGGCTCTTCTTTGAGTTCATATTAATTTCCATCATATTGAATTTGCCGTCTGCAAGCTGAGGATAATAAAGCCTGTTGTTTTCAACGGCGATATAGTTTGAATAATCGCTGTCGTTTGCAAGCGTGATAACCTTCTCGCTGCCGAATTTCTGACGGCACACGTTATAAGTTCCGTTGTTGTTCGAGGAATAGAAATACATAAAGCCGTTTTCAAGCACCAGCTTGCTGTCAAAGCCCTCGTCGCGCTTTCTGAACGGTGACGGAGTCTGCTCGTTGCCGTCAGTTGCGATAGTCAGATAATCGACGTTGCCGCTGTAATCCTTTACTGCGAAAAATACACGGTGAAGCGAAGCGCCGACAAATCTCATCTCATCGTCAGCAGACGAATAAAGAATTTTCGGCTGAAGCTCCTTTGCGTCCATAACGCCGATGTCGTTGTTGACCGTCACGAAATAAACCGTGCTGTCATAAACGTAAGCAAAGCTGATGTTGTCAGCAACAGTTTTCGGAGCTTCCGCGCCCTTTTGCATCTTTAACAGCTTGTGCTGTGCGTCATCGACAAAATAGAGAAAGTCGCCGCGAAGGTTGAGCGAGGACAACGAGGTCGTTGAGTCGTAAATCCTCGTGTACGTTTCCTCGTCTGGCTCAAAACGGTAAAGTCCGCCGCTTGCAACGTAGTATATATATGAATAGTCAGTCGCAACCTTGCCGCCGTTCATAAGATTTCCGACGAGGTTGCCCGTTTTTGAGGTTTCTATCTTGAATTCGGACGAGTCAAGATAGCTCATCATCTTTTCCGTTACCCTTTCGGTAGTCGTCGGCTTAGTCGTCGTTTCCTTTGTCGTCGTTTCGGGCGCAGTCGTCGTGTTGCCGCGGATTTTTTCGTCAACGAAGGTTACTGCCTTCTTTGGAACAAGCGTCGTCAAATCAAAATCGGGCGCAAGGAATTTAACCGTAGTCACAAATACCGCAAGCGCAACTACAATTATTGAAATAAACACGATAAAGCCCTTGAGCGCGCCGTGCTTCTTTTTCTTTTTTGTTCTTCTTGAACGGCTGTAATCGGCGCCGTCGTTGTCGTAATAATTATTCTTCTTCATAATTAATTCCAATCAGCTGTGGATAATCCACAAAATCACAAATTATTATCTTACCTGTCCGTTGCCGTAAATCAGATACTTTGTCGAGGTCAGTCCCTCGATTCCCATAGGTCCGCGCGCGTGGAGCTTTTGCGTGCTTATGCCTATTTCTGCGCCGAGTCCGAACTCGCCGCCGTCGGTACAGCGCGTTGAAGCGTTAACGTAAACTGACGAGGAATCGATGCACTGCAAAAAGCGTTTTGCGTTTTCGTCGTCGCTCGTGATAATCGCTTCGCTGTGTCCCGTTGAATGCTCGTTGATATGCTCTATAGCTTCGTCGAGCGAATCAACCGTCTTTACGCTGATTATGTAATCAAGATATTCGGTGTAAAAATCATCTTCTGTTGCAGGAACGATGCCCTCGCAAGCCTTCTGCGCGCGTTCGTCGCCGCGGATTTCCACGTTCTTTTCATCAAGACGCGCCTTGATAAGCGGAAGCGCCTCGTTAATAACAGCCGAGTGAATTACAAGGCTTTCGCACGCGTTACAAACGCTGATACGCTGAGTTTTCGCGTTAAAGATAATCTCAGCCGCCATATTCAAATCAGCGCTTTCGTCAACGTAGATGTGACAGTTGCCCGAACCTGTTTCAATAACGGGCACGGTTGAATTTTCTACAACCGATTTAATGAGCCCTTTGCCGCCGCGCGGAATAAGGCAGTCAAGGTAATCCGTCAGCTTCATCATTTCGTTTGCCGAGCTGCGCGAGGTGTCCTCAACGAGCTGAACAGTTTCGCGCGGGAAGCCTGCGCTTTCAAGCGCGTCCTGCATAACAGAAACGACAGCCTTGTTCGAGTTAATCGCCTCTTTGCCGCCGCGTAGAATAACGGCGTTGCCGCTCTTTAAGCAGAGCGCCGCCGCGTCAGCAGTAACGTTCGGGCGTGCCTCGTAAATTATACCGATAACGCCGATAGGAACGGTGATTTTCTTAATCTTCAGTCCGTTTTCCTTTTCGTATTCGTACACGGTTTTTCCGCACGCGTCCTCAAGGGCTGCAACCTGACGAACGCCGTCAGCGATGCCTTCAATGCGTTCCTCGTTAAGCATAAGGCGGTCAAGCAGTCCTGCGCCGAGTCCTGCGGCTTTTCCGTTTTCAAGGTCAAGCGCGTTACTTGAAATAATGCTGTCTGCATTTTCTTCGAGCGCGTCGGCAATAGCAAGCAGCGCCCTGTTCTTGTCGTCAGTATTAACCTGCGACAGGAAGGTCTGAACACCCTTCGCCTTTATTCCTAAATCTTTAACTGTCATAATCTCAGCTCCTCGGCAGGAACTTAGTTCCTACGTTTTTTCCTTCAAGTATTTTATACAGCTTCGTCGGCTTGTTACCGTTTGCGATAACAACGGGTATTCCCGCGTTGGTCGCAATCTTTGCCGCCTTGATTTTCGTTGTAAAACCGCCCGTTCCTCTGCTGCCTGCGCCGCCTGCAAGGCCTTCGATTTCGGGGGTGATTTCTTCCACAAGCTCAATAAGCTTTGCATTTTCGTTTTCATTTGGGTTGCTGTCGTACAGTCCGTCAGTATCGGTGAACATAACGAGCAAATCAGCGTCAATCAGCGCCGCAACGGTAGCCGAAAGGCAGTCGTTGTCGCCGTTAAGAAGCTCGTCGACGGAAATGCTGTCGTTTTCGTTTACAATAGGGATAGCGTCGTAAGCAAGAATCTGGTTGAACGTATCGAGCAGATGCTGTCTGTCGCGCTCCCTTTCGAGCACGTCCGTCGTAAACAGAAGCTGTGACACGACAACGTCGTATTCGCCGAACAGCTTGTCGTACATAAACATCAGCTCGCCCTGACCGATAGCCGCAAGCGCCTGAAGCTCAGGTGTTCCGCTCGGCTTTGAAGCCATATTGAGCCTGCCCTTGCCGATAGACACGGCGCCCGAGGAAACGAGGATAACCTCGTGTCCCATATTATGCAAATCTGCAAGCACGGAAACCAGCTTTGCCATTCGCGCTATATTCGTTTTTCCTGTTTTATGCGTCAACGTGGAGGTGCCGACCTTTACGACAATCCTCATCTTCTCATCCTGCGACATATGCATACTACTCCATTATAATAATATATAATCTAAAATATTATAACATAACAGCATAGCAGTTGCAAGGATTAATTTAAAAGGAAGCCTTCCTTGCGGAAAGCTTCCTGATTAAATCGTTATTTGATTTTACGCTGCCTTGTGAGCCTCTGCAGCTCTTTCAAGTGCAAGCTTGTAATCTCTTGTATCAGTAAAGATTTCGTTTGTGTAAGGATTCTTCTTCTGTTCCTTAGCGCGCTTGATAATATTTGTGATAACAAGAATGTTTACTGCGATAGCTGCAACAGCAACAACACCCTGTGCTTTCGGGTTTGCGTCAGCAGCAGTAAGAACGAGATTCGGATTCATTCTGCCTGTAGCGTCGGTAGCGAATTTTGCCGCGTCTGCGTAAACTGTCGGCAGAGTTGTAAATCTTGAATGGTTCTGGAAGCTCGGGAATACCTGAGCAAACATACACCAGAGTGCAAGCGTGTTAGCGCGGTTCTGAATCCAGCCGCCCTTGTTCCAGAATGCGTTTGCAAACGTAGGAGCAAGAAGAAGCGCAACGCCGCAGTACCAGGTGTGAAGCGGAAGATTGAGATAAGTGTACTCAAAGTTCCAAACGTCATAAGCAAGGATGAACTGCCATGTCATATCGGGCCAGAGCATATCCTGCTGCTTATGCTTTGATGAATAAATACCGAACCAGCCTGTCATACAGAAGATGTTGATGATACCTGCAAGGCCGTTGAGGATGTTCCACCATCCGCCGTAAAGCCAAACGCCCTCTGATGAATACCACCAGCCGCCTGCCATACCGCCTGCGGCAATACCCTTGATAGCCGACTCGAAGTCAGAAGCTACAGCGATAAGGATATTGATACCAACGATGATGAACGGATAACACTTGAACCAGTGGCTCTTGCCGAGGCTGCCCCAATGATACTTAAGAATCATAAAGCCGACACAGCCGATGGTTGCAGCATACAGCTTTGCATAGTGGAACCAGCCGTTCATCTGAACGATAGTCGGGTTGTCCGCTGCAAACGTTTTTGCGCCGATGTTGATTACGATAAAGTAAATTGTCAGCGCAACAGGAATTACAACAAAGCAGAAAATACCGCCTGCTTTAGTGCGGCGTGCGATTTCATTCGCAACAACGAGTCCGACGAATACCATGCACCAGCCGAGAAGCTGCCACATTGACAAATCGCCGTAAATTTGGAATAACATACCCATTATGTTTTTCCTCCCTTTTTTTATAATGTAGAATTGAGCTTTTTCTCAATTCTCAGTTTACATAGCCTCTATTTCCTTTATCTGCACCTCGTTGCCCTGAATAAGATAGGTGTTTTCGGAGCTGCAGTAAGGACAGATTTTTGCATATTTAACGGTTTCGTAGGTACCCTTGCAGTCCTCACAGTATGTGACGCCCTTGATGATTTCGTGTTTGAGCTTCGAGCCCTTCATAAGCTCGCTTTTTTTGCAAGCCCAGTCCCAGCAATCCTCAAGATATTCCACAATTACCGTCGAAACCTCGCCGACCTCCAGGGTAACCGAGGACACCTTAGTAAGCTTCTGTTCCTCAGCTACCTCTTCAATCGTTTTTATTACGTGAAAAACTATACCAAGCTCGTGCATAGCTTATTTCTTCGCTTTATTTGCCTTTTTAATAGCAAATTCGCGCTTAATCATATACGGGAAAATAGCCTTGAGCTTATCCTCAGCCCTGTACATCGTGCTGCATTCGGGACGCTCGCGCTTGAGCGAAATAGCGTCAAATTCGCACTTCGTCGTACATACGCCGCAGCCTACGCAGCGGTTAGCGTCAACGATTGTTGCGCCGCAGCCGAGGCAACGGCTTGTTTCAATCTTAACCTGCTCCTCGCTGAGCATTTTGCAGTCGTCCTCAAAGCCCTTCGGGTCAACCTTCTTCGTAGCAGTCGGCACCTGGCGCTTAGCCGTGTCGTAGCTTTCAACCTTGAAGTCGTCCTTGTCAAGCTCAACGTAGTATCTCGGATTTCTGCCGATAGTAAGAGTTGAGTTAGGCTGAACAAAGCGGTGAATTGAAATTGCGCCCTCTTTGCCCATAGCGATTGCGTCAATAGCAAAGCGCGGTCCCGTGAAAGCGTCGCCGCCGACGAATATATCGGGCTGTGCCGTCTGGAAGGTAAAGGTGTCAGCCTGAGCCGTCATATTTCTGTTAAGCTCAACTGCCGTGCCTTCAAGAAGTCCGCCCCATTCAATAGCCTGACCGATAGAAAGGATTACGTTATCACATTCAACGGTCTTGGTTTCATTCTCATCATATACAGGTGAGAAGCGATGCTCGTCATCGAATACAGATACGCACTTTTTAAATACAATAGCCTTGACCTTACCGTTTTCATCCTTGACAATTTTCTTCGGTCCCCAGCCGTTATTAATCGTTGCGCCGTCCTCGAGAGCCTCTTCTACCTCGTCGTCCGAAGCAGGCATTTCCTCCCTGCTTTCAAGACAGAACATCGATACGTTTTCAGCGCCGCAGTGAACGCTTACTCTTGCAGCGTCAATAGCAACGTTACCGCCGCCGACAACGACAACAGTTTTGCCGATGTCAAACGCTTCCTTTTCGGCAGCCTCGTGAAGAAATTCAACAGCAGTGAATACGCCGTCGGCGTCCTCGCCGTCAACGCCTGCTTTTCTTCCGCCCTGAGCGCCGATTGCCATATAAAACGCCTTGTAGCCCTGAGCGCGAAGCTCGTCGAGCGTAACGTCCTTGCCGACCTCAACGCCGCACTTAATCTCAACGCCCATTTCGCGAATAATATCAATTTCCGCGTCGATAACGTCCTTTTGAAGCTTGTAATTCGGAATACCGTAGCGAAGCATACCGCCCGGCTCGTCGTTCTTCTCAAATACAGTTACGTTAAGGTATCCCTTTTCCGCAAGGAAGAACGCGCACGAAAGTCCTGCAGGACCTGCGCCGATAATTGCAACCTTTTCTTCAAAGCCGTCAGCGCGGTCAAACACGCCGTCAACCGTAATCTTCGGAATAACCTTCTTTGGAATAAGGCGCGTTGAATTGTCCATATCGCGATGAGCGAGGAACTTTTTAACATCGTCGATTGCGATAGCCTCGTCAATCGTTCCGCGCGTGCAAGCCTCCTCGCAACGCTTATTGCAGATGTGTCCGCATACTGCAGGGAACGGATTTTCCTTCTTTATAAGGGCAAGCGCTTCCTCGTATCTGCCCTGCGCCGCCATTTTCAGATAACCCTGAATAGCGATGTGTGCAGGACAAGCCGTCTTACAAGGCGCCGTGCCGCTTTCGTGAGTGTTAATTCTGTTCTTATCTCTGTATTCGGGTTCCCATTTTTCAGGTCCCCATTTTACTGCGTCGGGAAGCTCCTGCTTGGGATAGGTAACCTCTGTGCCGTCCTTCTTGCAGAGCTTCTGACCGAGCTTGAGCGCGCCTGCGGGACAATGCTCAACACAGCGTCCGCACGCAACGCAATTTTCCTTTTTAACCTCGGCAACGTAAGCCGAACGCGACATATTAGGCGTGTTGAAAAGCTGTGAGGTACGAAGCGCGTAGCATACGTTTACGTTACAGTTACAGATAGCGAAAATCTTGTCCTCGCCGTCGATGTTTGTAATCTGATGAACGAAGCCGTTTTCCTCGCCCTGCTTAAATATTTCAAGCGCCTGCTCGCGTGTAATGTAGTGGCCGCCCTTCTTTGTTTCAACAACATAGTCAGCCATATCGCCAACAGCAACGCACCAGCCCTCGGGGTCATCGGCGCAGCCCTCGTCGTAGGTTTGTCTTGAATAACGGCAGGAGCACGGAGAAGCGGCATATTTGCCGTCGTATTTATCGAGCCAATACGATATCTTTTCGATATTGATTGCCTCGTTTTCCATTTCGATTGCCTTTTCAACGGGGATAACGTGCATACCTATTCCGCCGCCTCCAGGAGGCACCATAGGAGTTACCTTTTCAAGCGGATTACGCGTCATTCTTTCAAAGAAACGACCAAGTTCGGGATGCTTTTCAAGAAGCTCGCGGTTCATATTTGAAAATTCGCCTGAGCCAGGAACGAACATCGGAAGCACCCACTGCTTTTCGTGCTGCGGGTTTTCATAGTTCCACTCGATAAGACCGTTTTCGCTCATCTGCTCGAGCAACTCCGTAAGATGCTCATCAGAAATGTTCATATTAGCGACAAGCTTCTTCATATCGGCAAAGGTTCTCGGATGACGCTTCTTCATCCTGATTGCAACCTCAGCCATTTCGTCGGTAGGACAGATTGTCGCTACAGCCCAGTATTCGGGGTCCTGCTTGGTGATTTTCTGAAAGCCGAGAACAATCGGAATTCTGTCGGTAATCATCTTGCCGAGCTTAATAATAGGCTCGCGCATTTCGACGCTGTCGTCGTATGTCCATTCGGGAGCATATTCTAACATTTTGTCCGGCATAAATACTCTCCTTTTCATAATTACTGTCCCCCGTAAGGGATTTTTATCTCATTGTTATTATTTTATCATTTATTAAATATTTAGTCAATAACAAGAGTATTAATATATACATATAGCATACAATGTATAAATAGTTAAAAGACGACTGTCGAATGACAATCGTCTTGGTCCACCCGACAGGATTTGAACCTGCAATCGCTTGAATCGGAATCAAGTGCATTATCCAGTTATGCTACGGGCAGGTGTAAAATAGTGTGGGAGAAACCCACACTATTTCTTCGTTATTCAGTCGTAAGGATTTACATACAGGTATATCCGCCGTCTACGGCAAGATTAACGCCTGTAACGTAGCTTGATTCGGGCGCTGCAAGGAAAATTGCCGCTGAATCGAGCTCACCCTCGTTACCGTATCTTTCCATTGGAATCATTGTCTTTGCATTCTGCTGGAAGAAATCGGTATCAAGAGTTTCTCTTGTAAGGTCGGTATAGAAGTATCCAGGACAGATTGAGTTAACGGTAATACCGTACTTGCCCCACTCTGCTGCAAGCGCTCTTGTAAGGTTAACAAGTCCGCCCTTTGCAGCGTGATAAGGAGCTGAGCCTGCGATTTTGTTACCTACAAGACCGTACATAGACGACATGTTGATAACTCTGCCGTACTTAGCGGGAATCATAGCCTGCTTTGCAACAGCTCTTGCTACTCTGAATGAACCGAAAAGGTCGATGTCGCACTCGTTGCCGAACTGCTCGTCTGTGATGTCCTCTGCAGGAGCTACTGCACCTGTACCTGCGTTGTTGATGAGGATATCAATTCTGCCGAAATGCTCAACTGCCTTTGCAACAGCTTCGTTAACGTTATCGGTGTCGGTAATGTCGCACTTGATAGCAAGCGCGTCAACGCCGAATTCGTCCTTGATTTCCTTAACAACCTCGTCAAGCTTGTCCTGACGGCGTGCAACTGCAACGATGTTACAGCCCTGATTTGCGAGAGCCTTTGCCATCTGTACGCCAAGACCGCCTGAGCAGCCCGTTACAAGGGCAACCTGACCCTTAAGGTTAAAATAATTTTTCATTGGGAATAATCCCCCTTTCATATATTGACAATAGTATAACAATCTTATTTTATGTTGTCAATGAAAAAATAAAATTAGGTAAACATTATTCCCTTTCTTGCAATATGTCATAACAAGTACTATAATGAATAGCTATGAAGGACAATAACAAGCAATTTGAAAAGATGACAAAAACGCCCGTCAAAAGGCTGATAAACACGCTTGCTGTGCCGACAATCATCAGTATGATGATAACTATTTTCTACAACCTTGCCGACACTTATTTTGTGTCAAAAATCAGCGTTTCGGCAAGCGGCGCAACGGGTATTATTTTCAGCCTGATGGGTATAATACAGGCGTTCAGCTTTATGTTCGGTCACGGCTCTGGAAGCTGTGTCAGCAGAAGGCTCGGCGCAAAGGATATTGAAGCCGCAAGCACCTACTGTTCAACGGGCTTTTTTCTGTCGCTCATATTTGGAATTACGCTGCTTGCGCTCGGCTTGATTTTTATTAATCCGCTTATGAAGCTGCTCGGAAGCACCGACACGATTTTTCCGTATGCAAAGGCTTACGGCATATACATTCTGATTGCCGCGCCCGCGATGTCGGCTTCGTTTACAATGAACAATCTGCTTCGCTTTGAGGGTATGGCGAGCCTTGCGACGATAGGGCTGACGATAGGTGCCGTGCTAAACATCGCGCTTGACCCGATATTCATTTTTACACTTGATATGGGCATTTCGGGCGCAGGACTTGCAACGGCAATTTCGCAGTATTTAGGTATGGCAATACTGCTTTCTATGTTCATTCGCGACAAGACGCAGTGCAAAATCAGCCTGAAATATTTTTCCACTAATCCGCGCGTTGCGTGGGATATTGTTGCAACGGGCGCACCGAGCCTTGCAAGGCAGGGACTAAATTCCGTATCAACTATGATTATGAACGTTCAGGCGGCGCCCTACGGCGACGCGTGCATCGCGGCTATGAGCGTTTCGGCAAAATGTATGATGCTTATTTTCAGCGTTTGCCTTGGAATAGGACAGGGCTTTCAACCCGTTTGCAGCTTTAATTACGGAGCGAAGCTGTACGACCGCGTACGCGAAGCTGTCAAGTACACCTGGAAAATGTGTACGGGCGTAACAGCCGCGCTGTCGGGCGTTATGTTCGCGCTCGCGCCAACGGTAGTTGCATTGTTCAGGAATGAAGCTGAGGTCGTAACAATCGGCACTGCCGCAGTACGCTTTTCGTGCGTTGCGCTGTGCTTTTTGCCAACGGTTATGATGGCGAATATGTCGTTTCAGAGTATCGGCAGAACGGGACCTGCGTTCTTCCTTGCGTGCGCTCAGAACGGACTGTTTTTTATACCGCTTGTGCTTATACTGCCGCACTTCATCGGCGTTACGGGAATAGAGATGGCGCAGCCGCTCGGCTACGTTATTTCGTCTGGAATTGCTCTGCCGTATCTGCTCAGCTTTATTAAGCAGTTGAAAATCAATCAATGAATAAATAAAAAACGGAACTGGTTGTTAATCAGTTCCGTTTTCTATTCCTAAAATACCGTCTGCTTCGGTTGTGTCAAGCGTTTCAACCGTTTTCAGCTTTCTTTGAATGTAGGCGTTTTTGTTTTCCGCCTCGCCGATTGCTTTTCCTGCAAGCTCAATACGCTTACGAGCCGTTTCGAGCAGGTCGCCGAACTTGTCATACTGCGCCTTCGCCGCGCCGAGAACGTCGTAAACCTCGCTCGCCTTTTTGTTAATCGCGATTGAGCGGAAGCCCATCGCAAGCGAGTTGAGAAGCGCCGTTATTGTGCTTGGTCCTGCAAGCATAACGCCCTGCTTTTGCAGCTGCTCGGCAACGCCGTTTTTGCTGCTCATTATTTCGGCATACAAGCCCTCGGTTGCAAGGTAGAGAATTGCAAAAGGCGTAGTTTCTGGCACAGAGATGTACTGGGTGACCATTTTCGCCTCGTTTTTAACTGTCGCTTCAAGCGCTTTTTTCGCCGCTTCTAGCGCCGCCGTGTCGCCTGCTTCGGCAGCTTCGGAAAGACGTGCGTAGTCCTCCATAGGAAACTTGCTGTCAAGCGGAAGCCACGTTATTGTGTCGTCCTCGGAATTCGGAATTTTGACCGCAAATTCAACCTGTCCGTTGTACTTCGGATTAGTTCTTACATTCGTTTCGTACATATTCGGGATAGTTTCGTCAAGGATGTTCGCAAGCTGTACCTCAGCCCACGTTCCGCGGCTTTTTACGTTAGTGAGCACGCGGTTGAGTCCCTGAACGCTCGTCGTAACGTCGCCAGAAAGACGCTGCATTTCGCCGAGCGATTTGTACACGGCGCCGAGCTGCTTTGACACAGTTTCAAACGATTCGTTAAGCCTTGTGTTGAGCGTTTTAGTCAGCTTTTCGTCAACGGTTGCGCGCATTTCCTCGAGCTTCTTTTCGTTGCTCTCCTGCATTTTTGCAATAGAGTCGCTGACCGTTTTTGCCTGCTTTTCGCTCGTTTGGGCAATCATTTCCATCTGCTTAATCTGCTGCTGATAATTCTTTTCGGTAAGCTCGCTCATTTTGCCCGAAAGCTCGCTTAGCTTGTCGTTCGTGCTTTTTGCAGTAAGGTCGAGCTTCTGTTCGAGCAGCGCCGTATCGTTATTCTGTTTCGGTTTTGTTGCAAGCAGCAAAACTATCACCACTGCAAGCAAAACTATTATTCCGATAAGCAAATATGTATTCATTAATAAATAGTTCCGTCCTTAATATTGAATTTCAGCTGTTTGTTTTCTCCGTTTTCGGTATAATCAACAGTAACTATGCTGTTTTCCTCAACAACGCTTACAAGCTGAGTATCGTCATCGGCAAGAACATGATTGAACGTTTCAAGCTGCTTGTCGTCGTAGTCGTCGATGTTGTCGCTCATAAGAAGCACGCTGCCGAAAAGCTTTATGAACTGAGCAAGCAGAGCCTGCTGTTCGGGCGTGAATTTGATATTAGTTCTTCTGAGTAGGAAAACGTCGGGGTCACAGAGAAAAGCTCTGCCGTTAAAGCATCTTCTGTAAATACTGTTGCCGATTGCGTTAGGCGTCGAAACGTCCTCGCGGTGCATTCTCTTTCTCAGGAAATTGTGCGGCCAGCCGAGCGACATATCTGCGCCGATACGCATATACTCAACCTTGCCGAAGCAAGGAAGCTGCTGAACGCCGCAGGCAAGAATTGGCTTGTCGCCTACACATTCGCGCAGAAGCTCGATAGAGTCGTACGCAATTTCGCCTCTCGTCTTTCCGTGCATAGGAACTACAGCCGCCGCATAGAGGAAGTCGAGCTTAACCATATCGAAGCCCCATACGTTGAATATCTCGTTAAACACGCTCTTGATGTAATTTCTCGCGTCCTCGTTATAGATATCAAGCGCAAAGAATCCGCCCCAGTTGTGACCTACGGGAACTATCTGTCCGCTCGGGTGAGTAACGAGCCAGTCTGGATGCTCCTTTGCAAGCTTAGATTTACGGTGGGCACCGAACGGAGCAAGCCATATACCTGCCTTGAAGCCCTTTTCGTGAATTGCGTCAGCAATATATTTCAGACCGTGAGGGAACTTCTTTTTGTCAACAGAAAACCAGTCGCCTACAGCAGTTTCGTACCCGTCGTCAAGCTGATAAAGATTAACCTTGTCCCTGTGCTTTGAGAGCGCTTCAAGGTCGCGGAGGATTACCTCCTCGTTAATCTTTTCGTAGTAATTGTACCACGAGGTATAGCCCTTTATCTTCTCATCCGTCAGCGGCTTTACGCCGATTTTTTCAAAGTATTCGTCAAACACCTTGTCGTAGCTGCCCGTCGTGTGATAAATATTGAGAACCTCGTACGGCTTTTCGATAATAATACCCTCGATGTCCTTTGAAAACGCCAGCTTGTTTTTGTTCATATCGGCGTAGATAATAGTATAGCCCGTCCTGTCGGTTACCGAGCCGTAAAAATCGAGCTTGTCGCCGTTTCTGATATAAGCAATTCCGTGGCTGTGGAAAATGCCCGTCGTCTTTTCCTCGTTGACAAAATTGTAGTCGCCGACGTAGTCGATGCCCATAGTCCTGCCAAAAAGGCTCTTGCCTATTCTGCCGAGTCCGTCCATTTTGTCAGTTTTTACAAATTCGCGCGTGTCCGTCCACGACTGAAAGCCGTTAGCAAAAAACCTTGCGCCGTCGGGATATTTATAGTCGCACTCAATATAGAATTTGTTAACGGTAATAGGTCTTTTCGGCGTAATTACAGCCTTTAAGCCCTTTTTAGTTTCGGTAAACCTGAAGTCAAAATCGGCGTTTGAGTCGGTAGCTCTTTTCACCCTGCCTTCAAGCATATAAATGAAATAAAATCTGAAATCCATAACAGTAACCTCAGCGAGTATTTTTTAGTAAAAATATTGTATCATTTTTTGAAATAATAATCAATACGTTGTTTTATTTTTTAATCTTTAGTACAGCTAACGGCTAACTGAAAAAGGACTTGCAGCGCAAGTCCTTTTTCTAAATCTTTTCAAGCGAATTCGCAAGAAACATTTTCGTCTTTTCGCTTCTTGGATTTTCAAAAATCTGCTCGGGCGAGCCGATTTCCTCAACAACGCCGTCAGCCATAAAAATAATCTTGTCCGACACGTTGCGCGCAAACTCCATTTCGTGAGTTACAACAATCATCGTGCTGCCCTTTTCCTTTAGGTCCTTGATAGCCTTTAGCACCTCGCCCGTAAGCTCGGGGTCGAGCGCTGACGTCGGCTCGTCAAAGCAAAGGATATCGGGGCTGAGCATAAGCGCTCTTGCGATTGCAACACGCTGCTGCTGACCACCCGAAAGCTGGCTCGGATAAAAGTCAGCCTTGTCGCTCATATTTACCGAATCGATTATTTCGAGCGCGCGTTTTTCAAGCTCGTCCTTTGAGCCCATTTTCATAAGGCTCGGCGCGAGCATAACGTTTTGCTTTACGCTGTACTGCGGAAAGAGGTTGAACTGCTGAAAAACGAGTCCGAAATGAAGCCTTTTTTTACGAAGCTCCTTTTCCTTAATCTTCTTATCCTTTTCGCCGTCGTAGATACATTCGCCGTCAACGGTGATGGTTCCCTCCTCGGCAAATTCAAGGAAGTTAATACAGCGAAGCAGCGTAGTTTTTCCCGAACCCGATGAGCCGATAATTGATATTACCTCGCCCTTTTCAAGGTCAAAATCAATGCCCTTCAAAACCTCAGTTTTGCCAAAGCGTTTTACGATATTTCGTACTTCAAGTAATGCCAATGCGCTCACCTCCTAATCGAAATAGCTCATTCTCTTTTCGATTCTTGCGAAAAGAATTGTGAGCACGCCGCAGAACACAAGATAGAACACAGCCGTGTAGAACAACGGCCAGATAAGTCCTGCTGATTTGATGAAGTTCTGTCCCATAAAGATAATCTCATAAACGGCGATAATACGCGCAAGAGAGGTATCCTTGACAAGCGTAATAATCTCGTTGCTCATCGGCGGAACGATGCGCTTTACTACCTGCAAAAGAGTAACCTTAAAGAATATCTGGCGCTTTGTCATACCGAGCACAAGTCCCGCCTCCTGCTGACCTATCGGAACGGACTGAATACCGCCGCGGTAAATCTCGCTGAAATAGCAGGAATAGTTAATAACGAACGCGACGAGCACCGCGTTGAAGCGCTCCATCAAATCCAAGCCGAAAATAAGGCCAGGACCGTAATAAACGATAAGAAGCTGAAGCATAAGCGGCGTTCCGCGTATAATCCAGATAAAGGTTTTGATTAGCCACCTGAGCGGCTTGAATCTTGACATTGAGCCGAAGCTCATTATCAGCCCGAGGGGAAGCGCAAGCAAAAGCGTTGACGCGAAAATCTTGAACGTTTCAAGAAAGCCCTTGAGCAGCTCTAACGTAACTGTAAGAAACATATTCTTCTCCGATATCAAAACTAAACAAGGCAGGCATCGCCCGCCTTGTCGATTTATTTTACTGAATTAGTCAATAAGCTCAACCTGATATTTTTCAGAAAGGCCCTTCATTGTGCCGTTATCCTTGAGCTCCTTGATTGCAGCGTTAATCTCTGCTGTAAGGTCTGAGCCCTTGCGGCAGCCGATACCGTACTGCTCTTCGCTGAGAACTGTAGCAACTGCAAGGTCGCTGTAGTCGGTGCCTTCGCCAGTCATAGCGGCAGCCATAGTTGAGTCGATGATAGCAGCCTGAACTGAGCCTGAGTTAACCTCGAGAAGCGTGTCTGACTGAGCCGTAACAGCAACTGTATTGAGCTCGTTTTCCTCTGCAACGCCCTGTCCTGATGAGCCGTTTTCAACTGCAACGGTAAGGTTTTCGATAGCCTTGAGGTCGTCAACGCTCTTAATCTTAGCAGCCTCGTCCTTCTTCATAACAACAACTTGACGGTTTCTTGCATATGCGTCGGTAACGGATGTGTTCTTCTCTACCTCGTCGGTGATTGTCATACCGTTCCAGATGCAGTCGATAGCCTTTGTGTTGAGCTCGAGGAATTTGTTATCCCAGTCGATTACCTTGAATTCAACCTCTACGCCGAGCTTCTGAGCAACTGCTCTTGCAAGGTCAGCGTCAAAGCCTATCCACTCGTCGCTGCCGTTTTCCTTGTAGTCCATAGGAGCGTACTCGGTGATACCAACAACGATTTTGCCGTTCTGCTTGATTGTTTCGATATCGCTTACCTTGTCTGTAGCTGCTGAGTCAGTCTTTGCTGCACAGCCTACAAATGCCATAGCGATAAGAAGCACTGAAAGCACTAAAGCAATAATTTTTTTCATACATAATACCTCTTTCATATTAATTTGATAACGCTATTATACTTTATTTCTTTAGCGTTGTAAAGTGTTAATTTAATAAAACTGATTTTTGCTATGTTTTTTGAGCTTTTCGCGCCAATTTTTGAGTGAATATAATTGTATAAATATTAAATTTATGAATAAATAATCATTTTTAATTGACATTATTAATATTATATGGTATGTTATGAACACTAAAAATGTATAAAATTATTTTTTAAGGAGAAGATAATTATGAAAAAGATTTTAGCTGTTCTTCTTGCAGTTACATTACTTGCACTCACGTTTGTTGCTTGCTCAAACGGCGGCACAACCGAGGACACAACTGCTGCTGCAGAAGGCGAAAAGGCAACACTCACAATGGCTACTAACGCAGAATTCCCGCCATATGAATACCACGAGGGCGACGCTATCGTAGGTATCGACGCTGAAATTGCACAGGCTATCGCTGACAAGCTCGGTATGGAGCTCAAGATTGAAGACGTTGCATTCGATTCAATCATCCCAGGCGTACAGGCTAAGAAGTACGATATGGGTATGGCTGGTATGACAGTTACTGACGAAAGACTTGAAAGCGTTAACTTCTCAACCTCTTATGCAAAGGGCGTACAGGTTGTTATCGTTAAAGAGGATTCAGACATCAAGACTGTTGACGACGTAAGCGGCAAGAAGATTGGCGTTCAGACCTCAACAACTGGCGACATCTACGCTACCGACGATTTCGGCGAGGAGAACGTTACTAAGTACGAAAACGGCGCTGTTGCAGTACAGGCTCTCGTTTCGGGCAAGGTTGACTGCGTTATCATCGACAACGAGCCTGCAAAGAGCTACGTTGCAGCAAACGAAGGTCTTAAGATTCTTGACACCTCATACATTGAAGAGGACTATGCAATCTGCTTCAACAAGGAAAACACAGAGCTTATGGACAAGGTAAACGCTGCTCTTGAGGAGCTTATCGCTGACGGTACAGTTCAGAAAATCGTTGACAAGTACATCAACGCAGAATAATTAAACCAATTGATAAGTTATTAGGGCGGAGTTCCTCCGTCCTAATTTTATGAGGAGCAGTAACGCTCCGCAGAAAGAGGAAATGCAATTATGCCAATTACTTTATCTATAACAGAGCTTCTGAGCAGAGCCCTTATCGAAGACAAACGGTATATGCAGTATATCAATGGCTTTCTGAACACGCTCAAGATAACTGGCGGCGCGCTGCTTGTCGGAGTTGTCATCGGCGTTTTAATCGCCGCTGTCAGAACCTCGTTTGACAAAAACCAGGAGGCTATGAAGCTAAAGGGCGGACTTGGCTATTACATACTTGCGGTGCTGAATTCCATATGCAAAATATATCTTACCATTATTCGCGGAACACCCGTTGTAGTTCAGCTTATGATTATGTATTTTGTTATTTTCGCGTCCTCGAGCAACGGCGTTTTAGTCGGAATACTCGCATTCGGTATTAACTCTGGAGCGTACGTTGCCGAAATATTCAGAGCAGGTATTATGTCAATTGACGAGGGCCAGTTTGAAGCAGGCCGTTCAATCGGCTTTAATTACGTTCAGACTATGAGATATATCATAATCCCGCAGATGTTCAAGGCAGTTCTGCCTACCCTGCTCAACGAGTTCATCGCACTTCTCAAGGAAACCTCGGTTGCAGGCTACGTTGGAGTTATTGAGCTTACAAAGGCAGGTAATATCATCGGCGGACGTATTTTTGAATACTTCATTCCTCTCGCAATCGTTGCGCTGATATATCTTACGACCGTATTAATTCTTACTGCGCTTGTAAGCAGGCTTGAAAGGAGGCTGAAGAAGAGTGAGCGATAATGCATTAATTAACGTAAAAGGACTTAAAAAGCACTACCTTGACGGCACTGTAAAAGCGCTTGACGGAATTGACCTTGAAATTTTCAAGAGCGAGGTTGTTGTTATCATCGGACCTTCAGGCTCGGGCAAATCGACTGTTCTGCGTTCGCTCAACCTTCTTGAAATCCCGACGGGCGGTAGCATAATTTTTGACGGCGAGGATTTGACTAATCCAAAGCTTAACATCAACGAGCACCGCCAGAAAATGGGAATGGTATTTCAGCACTTCAATCTTTTTCCGAATATGACCGTGCTTAAAAATATGACTATCGCGCCAATGAAGCTTCTTGGCAAATCAAAAGAGGAAGCAGAGGCAAAGGCGCGCGAGCTGCTCGAAAGAGTAGGACTCGGCGACAGAGCAGACGCATATCCAAGTCAGCTTTCGGGCGGACAGAAGCAGCGTGTTGCAATCGTGCGCGCGCTTTGTATGGAGCCAGAGGTTATGCTCTTTGACGAGCCGACGTCTGCGCTTGACCCCGAAATGGTCGGCGAGGTGCTTCAGGTTATGAAGGACCTTGCAAGAGAGGGTATGACGATGGTTGTCGTAACGCACGAAATGGGCTTCGCTAAGGAAGTAGGCACGCGCGTTGTATTTATGGACGGCGGCAGAATTCTCGAAATCGGCACGCCCGACGAAATCTTTGAGCATCCGAAGGACGAAAGGCTCGTTGACTTCCTTTCGAAGGTGTTATAATGATTAAGTTCGCAAGTACCGAATACAACAATCCGAACAAGCACTACACAACGGTAAAGGCGCAGTTCGACTTAGAGGGCAATATTCTTCCGCTGTCAATGACGTACAACGACGAGGAATACGAAATTGACAGAATTGTTGACATACGCCCTGCCGCTTCGCTCAAATCTGGTGGCGCGGGAATTCGCTACACCTGTTATGTAGCAGGCAAAAAAACGTATCTTTTTCTTGAAGAAACAAGATGGTTTTTTGAATTAGCCGAATAAAAATTGTATAAAAATTATTCCCCCTGTACACAATAGATGTGAACAGGGGGATTTTTTATGGAACTCACACGAAGAAGCTATATCAGGATTGTATCGTTTGCAGTTGCCGCGCTTGCCGTTCTAATAGCGCTTGCAATCATCAGCACAAATAATATGCGAAGCTACAAAACACAGCTTGAAGCGTCGTATCAGCAGTCGCTCGGCGAGCTGTCGGGCTGTCTTGAAGCAGTCAACACCGACCTTACAAAAACGCTTTATTCAAATTCATCAAAAGAGCTTTACACGCTCAGCCGCGACCTTTACGCACAGTGCCAGACGGCGAAAAACGCAGTCAGCAGGCTTCCCGTGTCGCAGATGAAGCTAAATAATGTATATAAGTTTTTATCGCAGGCAAGCGATTACGCGCAATATATTTCGACTGAGCTTGAAAACGGAAAAACGATAACGGAAAAACAGCACAAAACGCTTTACACCCTGCTTGGCTACGCCGAACAGTTTTCAAAAAGCGCGTCAGAAATGGTAAGCATTTCGCAGTCGGGCGCAAAGATTACCGACGGTGCAGTAAAGAGCGGCGAGCTCGTTTCGACAAAGCTGCTTGACACAAGCTTTTCAAGCGGCGCAAAGACCTTCGAGAGCTTCCCTACTCTGCTTTACGACGGTCCGTTTTCCGACCTTGTTTTGAACAAAAAATCGAAGCTTGTAACGGGCAGCGACGTAAAGACGCGCGACGAGTGCCGCGACATTGCCGCCAATGCGCTCGACGTAAAAAGCAAGCGCGTAAGCTACAGCGGCGACGACAAGTCAAAGCTCCCCTGCTACACCTTTAAGTGCGGACGCTACACCGTTGCCGTAACAAAGCAGGGCGGATACGTCAAATCAATCATATATTCGGGTAGCGTTATGACCTCCTCAATCACAGAGGAGAACGCAAAAAACATCGCAGTCAAGTATCTCAAGGAGCTTGGCTACGACAATATGAAGGAAAGCTATTATTCTACAAAGAACAACATCTGCACCGTCAATTTGGCATACACGCAGGACGGTATGTACTGCTACCCCGACTTAATCAAATGCTCGGTTGCGCTTGACAGCGGCAGAATTGTTGCGCTTGACGCCACGACTTACCTTACAAATCATATTCCGAGAAGTAACTTTTCGCCGAGGCTCTCCTCAGCAGACGCACAGAAAAAGCTGTCGCCGTATCTTACGGTAAATTCAGTCAAAAGGTGCGTTATTCCCAAGGAGAACGGAAAAGAGATGCAGTGCTGGGAATTCGACTGCACGGG